>JBAZNZ010000005.1 GCA_041648975.1 Candidatus Omnitrophota bacterium
TATTATGGTGCATAGCCTAACCCTCCTTATATACCGACGAGAATCGGTAGTTGGTGACGGTTCTGTTCTATCACCATCATAAGGATTCGGTTGGGCTTTTTCAATCATAATTTGGACACGAGTG
Source organism: Candidatus Omnitrophota bacterium (assembly GCA_041648975.1). Lineage (NCBI taxonomy): Bacteria > Pseudomonadati > Candidatus Omnitrophota > Candidatus Omnitrophota bacterium. The sequence continues at coordinate 125 of JBAZNZ010000005.1, forward strand.
ATTTTCTATCTCAATTTTCCGCTTCTCTTCTCCGAGCACGGACAATTTCACTTTGACATATTTTTTCGGCAAAAGACCTTTGACCTTATCCGCCCATTCTATCACTGTTACGCCGCTGCCGTAAAAATATTCCTCATAACTCTCGGCGTCTATTATACTCGATCCGTCCAGCCGGTAAAGATCGAAATGATACAGGGGCAGCCGGCCTTTGTATTCCTTTATTATAACAAATGTGGGGCTGTTGACATAGCGGACGTCCTTTACCTTCAGACCCTTCGCTATCCCCTTCGTCAGGACGGTCTTACCCGCGCCGAGGTCGCCGATAAGAGCTACGACGTCGCCTTTCTTTAATTTTACCGCGAGCTTAACGCCTATAGCTATCGTCTCTTCTACACTATTAGAAATATATTTCATGCTTGCCCTGGAAATGGAGGTAGCCTTTCGGCTTCAGTTCCTCGACCTCACCCTCTTCTCTTATGAGCTTATATCCATGCTTCTTGTCGATAACCTCTCCTATCAACGCGACCGACGTCGGCATACGATCGAGAGCCGTTTTAAAGAACCGCCGCGCCTCTTTTACGCTCATCGTGAAGAGGAGCTCGAAATCCTCACCCTCATAAATGGCTTTATCGAACGAACGCTCTTCTCTTGAAAGAGGGACAGCGCTTTCGTAGATCCTGCCGCCGACGCGGCTCGAACCCAATATCCGCCAGAGGTCTATAATGAGCCCGTCGGAAATATCTATCATCGAATTTACCTTAAAATCCCTTACGAGCCGCCGGGCCTCTTCGACTCTCGGCGTAAAACTCAAGTGCTTTCTTTTTATGGAGCCGCCTATCGAACCCGTTACCAGGATAAGGTCGCCTGCCTTTGCACCGCTCCTTAAGACAAGGTTCTTCTTCTCGACCTCGCCTATCAGTGACACATCTATTACTAATTTCTTCGACCTGGTAGTGTCGCCGCCAACTATGCTTACGTTGAATTTTCGGGCAAGGGAGGCCATTCCTTTATATACGCCGTCGGCAAATGATAAAGGCAGTTCAGGGTCGAGGCCTATCGAGACGACCGCGTATTTAGGCAATCCTCCCATCGCCGCGATATCGCTTATATTTCGGCCGAGCGCTTTCCATCCAATTTCAAAGGGCGTTGCGGCTTTGCGCCGAAAATGGACGTCCTCGACGAGCATATCGCATGTAAATAACAGGTATTTATCTTTTGTCCATTTAATGACCGCCGTATCGTCGCCGATGCCTTTCACCACACCGCTACCCGGCCTGGTCTTTCTCGCAAGGCGTCTAATCAAACCGATCTCACCGGCGTCTTTTATCTTCATCTCTAAGAGCCTCTTTTCGCCAATGTCTTCAAATAGGGTTTCCTAAATATCCCCTTCTCTGTCACGATCGCCGTTATAAGCTTGTTCGGCGTAACATCAAACGCCGGATTATAGACCTTCACCTTTGCAGGGGCTATCCTCTTACCGGCGATCATCCTCACTTCATTGCCGTCGCGTTCTTCTATCGGGATATCCTTGCCGCTCTTCAGCCGGAAATCGAACGTCGAGAGCGGAGCGACTATGTAAAATTTAACCCCGTGATATTTCGCCAGCACAGCAAGACTGTAAGTGCCGATCTTGTTGGCGGCGTCCCCGTTCGCGGCGATCCTGTCAGCGCCGACGAATATCTTGTCTATCTTACCCTTTTCCATGAGACTTGCGGCCATGTTGTCGCAGATGAGTGTCGTATCGATATGTTCATGCATCAATTCCCATGTCGTGAGCCGCGCTCCCTGCAATAGAGGCCTGGTCTCGTCGGCGTATACCTTAAAGCGTTTACCCTGTTTCTTTGCCTCGAACAGGACCCCGAGAGCAGTGCCGTAATCTGCTGTCGCCAATCCTCCGGCATTGCAGTGCGTCAGGATATTGTCGCCGGACTTTATCAGGCGCTCGCCGTACCCGGCCATCCGCCTGCAGCTCGCTTTGTCCTCCTCGACGATCCTGATCGCCTCTCTCTTCAAGATCTTTTTGATCTCGCCTACCGGAGCGTTCCTGTTCTCCTTCGCGACCCGTTCCATCCTCTCAAGCGCCCAGAAGAGATTGACGGCCGTCGGCCTGGACGACGCCAGATATTCAGTGACTCCGCGCAATTCTTTGAAGAACTTCTGGAAATCTTTCGCTTTCGAATCTTTTACCCCGAGGACCGCGCCCAGAGCTCCGGCAATGCCTATGGCCGGCGCGCCGCGTATCTCGAGGGTCTTGATCGCCCTCCAAAGCCGTTTTACATCGCCGCAGTCGACGTACTTCAATTCGCGCGGCAGCCGCGTCTGGTCGACGTAGCGTATCTTATTATTCTTCCATCTGATAGTATTTACCGGCATGTTACCCCCACACCATCTTGGTAAGGATATTGCGTTTTATCCCTATCGCCTTATACGGACAGACCTCCTGGCAGCACAGGCACCTGACGCATTTCTTATAATCGATCGCGCATGAATCTCTTTCTATCTTTATTGCGCTGACCGGGCATGTGATCTTGCATAGGTTGCATCGCGTGCAGACCGAGACATCTATGTAAGGTTTGAACCGTATTAATGAACCGAATCCTTTTGCGACCGCCTGCGGAATAAGTTTAAGCGCGGTCGTCTGCGGTAATTTAAAATCAGCAGCCGCAAAATCGCCTATCTTCTCACCAACTATCTCTATGCGCGACAGGTCCGCTTCCCCGTATCCCATCGCGTAAGCCTCTTTAGTAATTAATATATCGAACGGCTCCAGCCCTATCATCTTCGCGATGCAGGAATCGATAGCGACAGCGTCGGGTCCGGCCATTACCAGCCCCATGTTCCGGGGGTATCCTGCGGAAGGGCCGTCGCCTTCCATGGCAGTGATCCCGTCCAATACCGTTAGATGAGGCTTAGTGATAGAATATACCTTTGCGATCACTTTGGCAAAATCTTTTTCTTTCGGCGCCCTTGAGTGGCATTCGGCCTTGTATAGCCCGACGACCATACCGTACGTGTTCTTAATAGCCGCTGTGAGGATCGTTATGCCGTGTGTCTTCAGTTTGGGCAGAGATATTATGCACCCGCAGTCGAATACATAACGGCTTATCGGTATGCCGTCCACGGTTTTTGAGCTCGTGAACTTTACCAGTTCCACGGCCTCCTCACGCGCCATCTTCCGCATGCCGGACTTATTGAATACCTCGTCGATGTTCTTGCCATACCCGCCGGGCGAATCGCCTATAAGCGGCGTCGCGCCGGCAGACTTCACCAGCCTCACGACAGCTCTGACTACCTCCGGATGCGTATCTACAGCGTCATCGGGGGGCCTGGCTGAAAGGAGATTAGGCTTCAACAGAACCTTCATGCCGGGTTTCACGTAACTTCCGATCCCGCCAACGAGGTCAACCGCCTTTTTCACGGCTTCGAAGACCTTGGTCGTATCGTAATCCGCGCATTTGGCCAACGCAACTTTAGTCATTATTTATCATTCTTTCAGCTCTAACCTAAGCCTCGCTATTCGAGCACTGAAAATATTCGCTCCTTATGAAATTTTTCCAACCTATGCCCAATGGCCATCTCGGCCGTGGGCTTCGCCTAATTTTACTTTCAAGAATGATCACTTTTTCATTAACTAATACGTATTATACAGTTCTTCTGGGCACCCTGCTCCAATATACTTTGGGTAATAGCTATAATCTTAGCAAAATTTACGGCTCCCGCCTGCCAGCAAGATACTCTTTCAGGCGGGCAGGCAACCCACATGGCCTCGTGGCCATACAGCATTATGCCGACTGTAAAAATTTACCACTCGCTCCACCTGGGAAATTTTTCGCTCCTCAGGTGGCAGAACTTTTGGGCGATTGCCGGAGCTTCCCGACCTGCCCCCTAAAAAATTTCTTCGCGCCCGACTCAGATGGCGGAACTTTTGTGGTTCGCCTGAAGCGACTGTTAAAATTTTCGATACCTATTGGCGGTTTAGCAAGGACTCGCAAACCTGTCAATAGTATCAGTCGGTCCGGGTTGCGAGGCCATCGAAAATTTTCAGAGCAAATTTGCGCGCCCTCGCAAATTTGCGGCAAGCGGAAGGCGGCCACAAAAGTAACCGCCTGACTTCTGAGGGAGCGAAAAATTTTTCATGCACTCACCATCTTGGTAAGTAAGACGAGCATCACCATGCCCAGGTTGTGCATAATGTGCACCGTAATTGATGAAACGAGCGTCCCGGTCTTCTCATACAGGTAAGCCAGCACGATGCCGAGGACCATGATAGGCAGAAATCCTACTAAGTGCGCGTGCAGCCCGGCGAATACGGCCGCGGTTATGAGCATCGCCCATATGATCCCGGCCCGTTTCTTAAGGGCATTGTACATGAATCCCCTGAAGAAGAGTTCTTCGACCACAGGTCCGGCTATAGCCGCGAATAGTGTAGTGAAGATAAGGAGCGGCGCGTTCTTCTCCTTCAGGAACAATTCCACTATAGGCTGTTTTTCCGGCATGTATTTTAACGCGGTTATCACAGCTACCGTGATGATCAGGATGGCGACCAGGATGGGGACCGCAGCGATATACCCGACTATGCCGTAAAATACATTACGGGAAAAATTTTTTGCGGATATCCCGAGGGAGGCGAGCTTCTCTTTATACTGGCCGACGGCAAAATATAGGATAAATACTATCACAAGCGTATCCAGGATGCTCGAGTTCACCACCATACGGAAATTATCGTTCTTAATAATTGAAAATATGCGCACAAGCGCGGATTCGGTAAGGGTTACCATGTAGCCGAAGAACAAGCACAGGATGGCTACCTTAGCCACATCCAGGATGCCCCATTTCACTGGCTGGGGAACGTAAGTCGCGATATCGATCTTTTTCCTGCTCAGCCTGACCGAAACGAGCGCGCCGAGCACGAATATCCCGAGGAGAAGCACCGCAACGATCAGGAGCGATACCATGCCGAATACCATGGCCAGCCCGGGCTCTTCCTTGAACTTCTCCTCCATCTCCTTGCGCTTGACGAGCATCTCATCGTCAAGCGTCTTCGCCTTCTGCGGCTGACCCGACTCCAGCGACGCGAGCTTCCTGGCCTTTTCTTTTGCGCTATCCGGGACAGCCGCGATCACAACATTCACCAGGATGATGAATATCAGCAGGAGTATATACAACCGTTCCCTTTTAATAAGATCGTTCAATCTGTTCATGATCAACCCACTATGCCCAGTTTTCTATGCCTGAACTTCGCGCCTAATGATAGGGCTATGCCCTCGCATTTTTTGACATCGACGCCCGGCAGGTCTAGGCACGTCGCCTCCGCTTCGATATTATTCTTAACGCATGAGGCGATAAAATCCATGACATGCTTATGCGTTCCGGGGCCGAATTGCGGTCTGCAGGCTTCATTATAAATATTTTCAGTGTCGGCGTTGAGGCTGACCGATACCTTGTCGACCAGTCCCGCAAGCTCGCCCGCGATCGGCCTAGAATTTATCAGGTCTCCATGGCCGTTCGTGACCATCCTTATGCGGCCGCCGCGCGCCTTCACTTCCTTCGCAACAGCCTTTACTACATCGAGCCTCATCGTCGGCTCGCCGTAGCCGCAAAATACTATTTCCCTGTATCTCTTAGGGTCGCCTACGCATTCCAAGATCTCTTCCGTCGACGGTTCCCGGTCAAGCTTGAGGTTGTGGCCTTTGACGAACGAGGTCCGGTTTCTTATGCAGAAATCGCACGCGTTCGTGCAACGGTTGGTTATGTTAAGGTAGAGCGAATCCCTGATCTCATACGCTATCCTGGAAGGCTCAGGCGCCTCGAGGCCGAAAAGCCTGCAGGCATTGTGGGTCGTTATCCTCGCTATGTCATCTTTGGACAGGCCGAGTATCTGCGATAATTCCTCGGCCAGCCGCGCTATGTTCGACGGTTCGTTGCGCTTGCCTCTCGATCCCTGAGGCGCCAGGAACGGCGCGTCGGTCTCGAGCAACAGCCTCTCTACCGGAACGGCCCTCGCGGTCTCGCGCAGCTTTTTGGCGTTCTTGAACGTAATGTTGCATGTGAACGAAACGAATAGCCCGAGGTCGAGGCATTTTTTCAGGAACGCCTCGTCTCCGGAAAAGCAGTGCATGACGCCGCTTAAGCCCTCTTTCTTTTCTTCGTTCAGGATCTTAAGGACGTCCTCGTCGGCTTCCCTGGCGTGGATGATTAGCGGCAGGTCTAATTCGCGGGCAAGACGTATAAAGGTCCTGAAGGCCATGGCTTGCGCGTCCCGCGGCGAGAGGCCCTTGTAATAATCGAGTCCCACCTCCCCGACGGCGACCACCTTGCTGTCTTTTGCAAGAAGCCTGAACTCAGCTATTACCTCATCCGTAACGGACGTTGCTTCGTGGGGATGGACGCCTAATGACGTGTAGATTATGGGGTAACGGCCCGCGAGCTCTACCGAACGCCGCGTCCCCTCAATGGAACTGCCGACGTTCACTATCTTACCCACGCCGGCTTTTACGGCTCTATTTATGACTTCATCCCGGTCGCTGTCGAAATCGCGGAAATCGAGATGGCAGTGCGTGTCTATGAGCATTTAATTATGATAACCCTTTTGTGTAAAGTTAATTGTGTAATGTGTAATGCATCACACATTACACTTCGCACATTACACAAATGTAAATCATGCAGCTAAACCTCTATCCGTGGGAACAAAGGCTCCGCCTTCTTTAACATTCTCCCAGCTTCCAGCTTCCCCCAGGCCATCTCCTTTTCAAAATCCATCTTTTGAAGATCTTCCTCAAGGCCAAGCTGCCTGTATATCCGCTGGGCGGTTCCCGGCATAAAAGGATATACCGAAACAGCCGCTATCCTTAACGCTTCCAGAAGGCTGTATATCACCAGAGCAAGCTCATCGGTCTTGCCTTCCTTGGATAGGGCCCAGGGTTTGGATTCTTCGATATATTTATTGGCGATGTTAATTACTTCCCATATCTTCGACAACGCGTTCACAAAATCGAAATTCGGTATCGACCTCTGCATCTCGCCCGCCAGATCACTTGCTTTTTTCTTCAATACCTCCCCCTGACGCTTGATTTCCGGCACCTTGCCCCCGAAATACTTTTCCGCCATGGTCAGGGTGCGGTTCAGGAGATTCCCCAGGTCGTTGGCAAGGTCGCTATTGTAACGCCCGACCAGGGTCTCCTCACTGAATACTCCGTCGAGGCCGAAAGAGACCTCGCGCAGAAGGAAATACCTGTATGGGTCTATGCCGTATTTATTTATCATCTCCAGCGGGTCGACGACATTGCCTTTGGATTTCGACATCTTCTCGCCCTTCACTATCCACCATCCGTGCGCGAATATTGCCTTCGGCGGCTCTATGCCGAGCGCTTTCAGCATGATCGGCCAATAAACCGCGTGGTGGCGCAGTATGTCCTTCCCGATCACGTGGAAATCGCAGGGCCATATTTTTTCAAAACGCGGCATGTCGTGCGGATATCCCGCGCCCGATATGTAATTTATAAGCGCGTCGAACCAGACATAAGTGACATAATCCCTGTCGAACGGTATCTCGATCCCCCAGGCCATGCGGCTTTTCGGCCGCGATATACAGAGGTCAAGCAGCGGTTCTTTGAGGAACCCTAAGACCTCGTTCTTGCGGAAATCAGGCCTTACGAAATCGGGATTGGCCTTTATATGGTCTATGAGCCATCCCTGGTACTCTGAGGTCTTCAGGAAGTAGTTCGCCTCGTCCAGTCTTTCAAGCGGCCGTTTGCAATCCGAACATATGCCGTCCGGGCTCTGGCTCTCGGACCAGAAAGTCTCGCACGGCGTGCAGAACCAGCCCTTATAAGCCTTCTTATATATCTTTCCGTCTTTATACAATTTTTCGAGTATCGCCTGAACGGTCTTTTCGTGATAATCGTCCGTTGTCCGTATGAAATAGTCATACTGTATGCCGAGCTTCGTCCACAGTTCCTTAAATACGGGAACGATCTCGTCGACGAAACGCTTCTCTTCGCCGGCTTTGTATCCGCGTTCAATAGTTGACTTCTCTATCTTCTCACCATGTTCATCGGTCCCGGTCATGAAGAATACGTCGCGGCCGCTTCGTCTCATGAACCTGGCCACGGTGTCACAGGCTATCTGGGTATAGGAATGGCCTATGTGGGGTTTGGAATTGACATAATAGAGTGGGGTTGTGATGTAAAATTTTTTCATATCAATCTGATATTCCGTAACGTTAGGGAAAGTTAATTAAAGTTACGTAAGGTTACATCCCTTGATTTTCGCAACTTTACGTAACCTTCTCTAACCTTACATAACCTTATGTAACATTATTTATAGCTCACCTCGAACAGCGTCCCATCCTCGAGTTCAACGGTCGCGGACCGTTTTATCGCATTGATGCTTATGACCTTGCCCATGCCCTTTTCTGTCTTGATCGATTCGCCTTCACGCGGCATCCCTTTCATGAGGTCCTTGTATGTCTTATGCTCGTATCCCAGGCAGCACATAAGACGGCCGCAGAGGCCGGATATCTTTGTCGGGTTGAGCGGAAGGTTCTGCTCCTTGGCCATCTTTATGGTCACGGGCTCGAAATCCTTAAGATACGTAGCGCAGCATAGCGCCCTGCCGCACGGCCCGAGCCCGCCGAGTATCTTCGCCTCATCGCGGACGCCGATCTGTTTCAGCTCTATCCTCGTCTTGAACGCGTTCGCGAGGTCCTTTACGAGATCCCTGAAATCGACCCTGCCCTCGGCGGTGAAATAGAACATTATCTTCGAGCGGTCGAACGAGAACTCCGCGTCGATGAGCTTCATGGCCAGACGCCGGTCGTGTATCTTTTTGGAGCACGTATCCATTACCTCCCTGATCTTCTTCTTGTTCTTATCTATCTGGTGCATATCCCAGGGGTTGGCTTTTCTTATCACGCGTTTCAACGGCTCTTCGACGTCGGAATCCAGTATAGCCTCCGTATCCGACAGGACATGTCCGTAATCCAGCCCTCTATCCGCTTCAACGATGACGCAATCTCCCACCTTGAACTTCATGCCGCCTGTAGAGAAATAGGTTATCTTACCCGCCTCGCGCAGCCTTACCTGTATTACTTCGTACATATTTTCCTCTCAAAATATACGTTTTATTGATCTTAATTCAATTTCAACCCCAGCGCCGCCATCGCAAGTTTCGTATTGGCGCTCTGATCCAGCATCTCACCCGTCGATATTATCTGCTTTATGGCGTCGTCGAGCATATCGAATTCCGCATCTCTTGCTGAAAGCTCGATCGCTGAGCGCTCATCGAAATTGATGAATTCCGGGGCGCCTTCGGTCCCGGCTTTCGCTACTAATAGGTCCCTGTACCATGAAAGCATTATCTCGAGCCGCATCTTCAATTCCGTCTTGGACAAGCCGTCGGTCTCCATCTCCAGGAACCTCTTCTTCTTCAGAGCCTCTATTACCTCTTTACGCTGTCCCGAAAAATCAGCGTTGTCATAAAGAAGGGCTTTCCCGGCGCTGCCGCATGAAATACGCGACAGGATGTCCGCTTTCGCCCCGTCTATCTTATGCCTTTTCGTAAGTATATCCTTGACTGTCCCAGCCTGGAGCGGGAAAAATTTAACGTGCTCGGCGCGTGAGGCGATCGTCGGAAGAAGCTCCCTGACGCTCTTCGCCAGTAATATCATAACCGTTTGCGGCGGAGGCTCTTCCATGGTCTTTAACAATGCGTTCGACGCCTGCGAGGTAAGATACTCAGCCCCGTCTATTATATATACTTTTGTATGCGCTTCGTAAGGTTTCAGCCAAATCCGTCTTTGCGCCTCCCGGATCTCTTCTATGCCTATAGAAGTTTTCTCCTTTTCCCTTTCGCCGGTGTCTGCTAAATTCAGCACGATTACATCGGGGTGATTACCAGCGTCTATCTTCCTGCACGAAACGCATTCATCGCACGCTTCGACAAGCTCAGCGTGCGATCCTGAGCCTGCCGAAGGATCGCAGGGGGCGTCTTTTCCTCCGCAATTGAGCGCCTTAGCGAAATTCAGGGCAGCCGATCTCTTTCCGACGCCTTCAGGGCCGAAGAATATGTACGCGTGCGCGACCCTGCCTCCCGCGATGGAGCTCTTAAGGAAAACTACGGCTCTATCCTGCCCTAGTATGTCTTTGAATGACACGGCCTACCTCTCGTCTGACAAGTTCTTGAGTTCCGTCGATAGTCGACGTAACACTTATGATTTTCATCCTGGCGGGATCTTGCCCGGCCAATTTCAGATAACCGTTACGCACCCTCTTGTGATAAGCGATATCCTTCTTCTCCATCCTGTCAACGCCTTTTTTTCTGGCGCGCCCTAGTCCGGTCACGGCATCTACATCAAGCAGTATCGTCAGGTCAGGTTTTAAACCACCCGTAGCCGCCGTATCCAGGGTTTTGATCGTCTTCATTGGGACCTTTCCGCCGTATCCCTGGTAGCTGAACGTCGCGTCATTGAACCTGTCGCATATCACGATCTTCTTCTTCGCCAGGCACGGCCTTATCAGCTCTTCCACAATCTGCGAGCGGCTAGCCTCAAAAAGAAACAATTCCGTAAGGTCGGATATTTCAACACCCCTGGACCTCAAAAGGACGTCCCTTATAAGCTCGCCGGCTTTGGTCCCACCAGGCTCTCTCGTTATTACGCAATCGTAAGAGAGTTTCGAAAGATGATCATAGATAAGGCGCGCCTGAGTGCTCTTACCGCAGCCCTCAACACCTTCGAACGTTATGAATAAGCCGCGTTTCAGGCCTTTCTTCGCCATACAGTGCCTTCTTTAGTGTCTTCGAGAAGCACGCCTTTGTCCGAAAGGGTCCTCCGTATATCATCGGCTTTCTTAAAATCTTTTTCGTTACGCGCCTTGTCTCTCTGGCTTATCAATTTTACAACATCCGCCTCGTCTACCTGTCCGCCCGAAACGCTCTTTGCCAGGTCAAGCCCAAATACGAAACTTAGCTCTTTTATCAGCTTTCCTATGCCCGATATTACGGCCTTCTCATCTTTTGAGAATTCGTCTTTGCCCTGCATCAACTTATTGGCATGCGTTACAAGGTCGAACAACGACGCGAACGCAAGAGGCGTATTGAAATCATCGTCCATCGCCTCTTCGAATTTTTTTCTGAAATTTTCGATAGAAAATTTCATCCCGTCGCCGCGACGAATAGGAGCGGCAGAGGAACTACCTCCTATATCTTGACTTTTCTCAACACGTCCTATCTTCTCGAAGAGAATGACAAACCGTTCCTTCTGGCTCTTCATCTCGCTTATCTTCTCTTCGGTGTAGTCGACCGGATGCCTGTAATGGGTATTAAGGAAGAGAAGCTTCAGATAATCAGGGTCACGGTATTTAGCGATAAAATTTTGAATCGAAATAAAATTACCCAGCGACTTCGCCATCTTCTCGTTATTTATGGTCAGAAGGCCGTGATGCATCCAGTATTTCGCGAATTTCTTCCCGGCTCCTTCGGACTGCGCTATCTCGTTCTCGTGATGAGGGAATATCAGATCCAGGCCTCCGCCGTGTATGTCGAATTCATCTCCGAGGATATCGGAACTCATCGCGGAACATTCTATATGCCATCCAGGCCGGCCATTCCCCCAGGGGCTGGGCCAGGACGGCTCTCCCTCCTTTGCGCTTTTCCATAACGCGAAGTCGAGCGGGTCTTTCTTCTTCCCACCGGACGGTACGCGCGCGCCTACCTCCATCTTATCGAGCGACTGGCGCGACAGCTTTCCGTAATCCTTCGCCTTTTTTATGTCAAAATATACGTCCCTGCCCGATTCATAGGCGCATCCTTTTTTAATGAGAATCTCTATGAACTTAATCATCTTAGGAATGTACTCAGTAGCCTTCGGCTCTACGTCGGGTTTCCCTATGCCGAGAATCTCCATATCTTCACAATATGCTTTATAATATTTTTCTGCTACTTTTCGTGTCTGTTCGGCAAGTCCGCCTGATGTTTCACTGCTTTCTTTAATAAATGTATTCGATAGAACGAACTTATTTGCCTTATCTATTATCTTATCATCTACATCCGTTACGTTCCTGACGAACTTGACCTTCAGCCCTTTATATATAAGATAGCGACGAATTACGTCGAATATGTAGGCGCTCCTGGCGTGGCCTATGTGCGGCTCGTCATATACCGTTGGACCGCAGACATACATGCCGACTTTATCAGGTTTGAGCGGGGCGAATTCCTCTTTAGTCCTGGTGAGAGAATTGTATATGCGCATCATAAGTTATAAGTTATAAGTTATAAGTTATAAGTTCCATGCTTACAACTTATAACTTACGACTTACAACTATCTTTTCTCCAGTTTATCCAGCCTCTCCCTCAACTCATCCATCTCCTGCAATATTGGATCAAGGACATGTATATGGTCGAGGCCCACATCTATCTTCCTACCTTCCTGTTTCGTTATTCTCCCGGGAACGCCCACAACGGTAGAATTAGGCGGGACATCTTTTATAACAACGGCGTTGGCGCCTATATAGGAATTATCCCCTATCGTAATATTTCCCAGGACCTTTGCGCCGGTCCCTATTACAACGTTATTCCCGATGGTCGGATGGCGCTTGCCTTTTTCCTTACCTGTGCCGCCGAGCGTTACCCCCTGGTAGATGGTTACATTATCTCCCGTTATAGTCGTCTCACCTATGACCACGCCCATTCCGTGGTCGATAAAAAACGATTTGCCTATCTGTGCCCCTGGATGTATCTCTATGCCCGTAAAGAACCTGCCCGTCTGCGACAACATCCTGGGCAATAACGGTATGCCGGCTTTACGTATGGCATGGGCAATCCTGTATATGACCATGGCGTGAAGTCCGGAATATGTCAACAAGACCTCGATGAAACTCGCTGCTGCCGGGTCGCGCTCAAATATGGCGTCTATCTCTTTCTTGAACACTATTGCCACAACGGCCCAGAATGTCGTGAATGCCGCAATGAGAATAAACAATACCTTCAGGCAAATAGTCATCATGGTCACCTCTTTTCCTCCAGCATCACAGTGGCGAACGCGGCTATAGCGTCGCCTCTACCGATGGAGCCCACGCCTTCATTGGTAGTCGCTTTTATATTTATCCGCTCTTTCGGCATCCCCAATATCTCCGATATGGTCTGGCTCATCTTATCATTGAAAGGAAAGACCTTGGGTTCTTCGGCAAGGATCACTGTATCGACATTGATTATCGTGAACTTCTTTTCCAGGACAAGTTCGGCCGCCCTTTTAAGTATCTTCCTGCTAGGCATATCTTTATACTGCGGATCCGTATCCGGGAAATGCTGACCTATGTCTCCTAAGCCGAGCGCGCCCAGTATTGCGTCCGATATCGCGTGGATAACGACATCTCCGTCCGAATAACCTATTAAACCCTTTACATAGGGTATCTCGACGCCGCCCAGGAATAACTTCCTATCCTCGACAAGCCTGTGTATATCGTAACCTATTCCGACCCGCATAACAGCACCTCCGCAAGTTTCAGATCTTCTTTCGTCGTTATCTTTATATTGCGGTAAGAACCCATTATGACCTTCACCCTACCGCCTGCCATCTCTACAAGGCCAGCGTCATCCGTGGCTTTTGCATGCTTAAGCCTTCCGTACGCCTTTTGTATCAGATCCCGTCTGAATACCTGCGGCGTCTGGGCTCTGAATACCCTGTTCCTGTCGAGCGTATCCTTTATAAAAAGCCCGCTATCGACGAGCTTTACAGTATCGCTCTCAGGCACCGCAACTATACAGCCGCCTGTCTTTCTTGCCGCGCGTATGGATTTTTCTATTAAATAACTTTCGATAAAAGGCCTTGCCGCGTCATGGATGAGGACAATATCGGCCGAAGGCCCTATTCTTTTCAAACAATTCCTCACGGACTCCGAGCGCGTCTTTCCTCCGACAACCACGTCCACTACTTTCTTAAAACCGCACTTTTTTACAAGTACCCTGAACCTCGCTACGCAGGATCTTTCGGCGGCTATTATAATACCGTCGATCGAGGCGCAATCTTCAAGGGTCCGGAGGGAATAATATACGAGAGGTCTCGAGCCTAACAGGACAAAAGGTTTCTTCTGTCTAGAACCCAACCTTTTCCCGTGCCCGGCAGAGGGTATTATGGCTATAGTCTTCATTGAGGCTCACTTCGTCTTCCTACTTTCCTTTCCAACCGCCCCTGGGAGCGTCCTCAAGCCTTGCGAATATCATCCTTCCGGCGGAAGTCTGGAGAACGCTCGTGACTACTACCTTGGTGACCTGGCCGATGATACTCCTGGAATTATCCACGACCACCATGGTGCCGTCATCAAGATACGCAACGCCCTGGTTGTATTCCTTGCCTTCTTTGGTGATCCTGACTTCCATCGTCTCGCCGGGCAGGACTACGGGCCTGAGCGTGTTCGCAAGCTCATTTATGTTCAGCACCGCGACGCCCTGGAGCTCAGCGATCTTATTAAGGTTAAAATCGTTCGTGAAGACCTTGGCGCCTAAAAGCTTTGCCAGCTTTACGAGCTTGGCGTCCACCTCTTTTATCTCCGGGAAGTCCTCTTCCTGTATCCTGACGTCAAGCGCCGTCGATTTCTGTATCTTATTCAATATATCGAGGCCGCGCCTCCCGCGGTTCCTCTTGAGGGAATCCGACGAATCGGCGATCTGCTGCAACTCTTTCAACACGAAGCGAGGTATGACGATCCTCCCCTCGACGAAATGGGTCTGGAATATCTCGGCTATCCGGCCGTCGATTATCACGCTCGTGTCGAGCAGGATTATGTCGTCCTTCTTGTCCTGCCTGACGAACTTCACATAAGGCACAATAAGATTGAACTCGTCCTTACCCCTCATCGCGATTATCATCCCGAGATAACAGAATATCAATATCAGGATTATCTGGAGCGAGGAGAACATTTCAATAGACATCGGGATGAGTTTCATGACGCTGGTCAGTATCCATGCCATAAAGAACCCGAAGAAAAGCCCGAAGACAGCGGCAGACAAATTCCTTACGGAGAATCTCTTCATGCCCATCTCGACCAGGATTACAAGGAGAGCTCCGAAAAATCCTGCCACGGCTCCCGATAAGGCCCAGCTCATCCGCAGATCTCCCAGCGTAGAACCAACGTAATAACCTGCAACGCTCGACAGGAATACAAAAAATATCCTAAGGAATATTACTGTCATATATTACCCCTTATTCTTCGCTTCGCGGTTTGTTCAGCAGTTTCCAGGGATGCCTTTTGACATCCTCGCTGAATTCCCTGAAATTACCGGTCATGGCCTTCACGTCATTATATACTGCGTCTTCCATCAAAAGCTTGCCGACCGTGCCTTCGCCTTTTTTAAGTTTATCCACTATGGTCCTGACCGAATCGGAAAGGCTGGCCAGGTTCTCTGTGATCTTCTCCATTGGCACGGGATCCTTACCTATAAGCATCCCGTCATTCTGTACCAGCGGCTTTCCTATCGTTCCGGGCACTATCTCAAGATACTTTTCTCCGAGGAGACCGAGAGTGTTGATCGTCGCGACAGCATCCTCCTCGATATGCGTGCCTTCCTGTATCCAGACGGTCAATTCGGCCTTCGTCTGTTTGGCGGCCTCGTCATATACTACTTTTATACCCTGGACCTGGCCGACGCCGACACCCGCAAGCCTCACTGGCGCGGCAGGCCCTATGCCGCTCGCGAAATTGAACGTCACCTTGATAAGGTATCCATTTTTAGAGAAATTGATGTCGCCGATGGAAAAGACTATTAAAAATAATATAGCTATACCGATCAAAATAAAGATGCCGACCTTCAACTCAAATGTCCTTGTGCCTTCCATTGTTACCCCCTTAAATTGACTTTTAGTTGTAAGTTGTAAGTTGTAAGTTGTAAGTTTTAAGCGGTAAGTAAAAATTTTTATCTTACGACTTACAACTTATAACTTACTGCTTAAATCAGGTGTTCGAAATCTATCCCTTCGGTTATCGGCCCTTTACCAGTGCCCGTTATAAACTGATGGACTATCGGATCTTTCGTATTTTTTATCTCTTCCGGTTTGCCGTTAGCTATTATCTTCCCGTTGTACAGCATGGCGATCCTGTTGGCTATCTTATAGGCGCTCGACATATCGTGCGTCACGGCTATAGATGTTACCTTGAGCTGGTTATGAAGCTCTACGATCAGGTCATTTATCGCGTCGCCCATTATCGGATCGACGCCCGTAGTCGGTTCATCATAAAGGATTATCTGCGGCCTTAGCGCGATCGCCCTGGCCAGGCCTACTCTCTTCCTCATACCTCCGGATAATTCCGCGGGTTTCTTATATTCGACATCTTTCAATCCCACGAGCGCAAGACATTCCTTGACCCTTTGTTTTATTTCCTGGCGGCTGGAATTCATATGCTCTATCATTCCGAATGCGACGTTCTCCATGACATTCAGCGAATCGAAGAGCGCGGCCCCCTGGAAGAGCATGCCGAACTTCATACGAAGGGCGTTTAATTCCTTCTCATCCATCACCGCAACGTCCTTACCGTCGACTATGACCTGGCCGCTGTCCGGTTTTAATAATCCTATGATATGTTTCAGGAGCACGCTCTTGCCGCATCCCGACCTTCCTATTATTACGGTCGTCTCGCCTGTATTGATGGCCAGGTTCAGGTTATCAAGCACCACGTGGCCTTCGAACGATTTGCACAGGTTAATGATTTCGATCATGTTTAGCTTTCACTTTTTATTGGTTCATGACAAAATAGAATAATGCCGTAAAGAAACAATCGGACGCTATTATCAGTATGAAACTCGTTACAACGCTCGACGTAGTCGCGCGCCCTACACCCTCCGCGCCGCCTTCCGCGGTCATACCTTCATAACAGGCTACTATACAGATTATTATCGCGAAGAAATAACTTTTTATAAGTCCGGTAAAAAGATCCTTATATTTAAGCGGATCCCACGTGTTCTTCATATAAAGTCCGTGGGATATACCGAGTTTATATACACCTATGATGTAACCGCCGAGTATGCCTATCATATCGGCAAATACCGTAAGGAGCGGAAGCATTATCATGAGCGCCATGAACCGGGGGACAACCAGATATTTCACGGGATTCGTGGCCAGCGTCTCAAGAGCGTCTATCTGCTCGGTAACCTTCATTGTGCCGAGTTCGGCGGTGATAGACGCTCCTACCCTGCCCGCGACTATCAAAGCCGTCAGGACGGGACCGAGCTCCCTTGTCATCGATATGCACACCAGTGAGGCTATATACATCTCAGCGGAAAACCTCTTCATCTGATATGCGCTCTGCAGGGCGAGCACCATTCCGGTAAAAAAGCTTATAAGAGCTACTATGGGAAGGCTGTCAACCCCTATCTTGGACATCTGTTCTGTTATCTGCTTCCTCCTCAAAGGCGGGATAGGTATCCAGAAAAGTGTCTGCCCCATCAGTACCGAAAGCCCTCCCGCATACCTGATAAACTGCATGAAGCCGCTGCCGAGACCCTCTAATACCTTTCTCATCAGAATTTATCCTTATGTTCAAACCCTAAGAAATCCTCATCCTGCCCAAGCATCATCTTAAGACTTTCATGCTGATGAAGCTTATACTCGAGCTGGACCTCGTCCGTATGCCCGATGCTTTCTCCCATCTTCTCCTCGGCGATGAATTTCTTGAAATCGAGGCTGATCACATCGTCTATCTTCTTTGTCATTCGTATTTCCTGGGCATCCTTTAGCTTTGTAGTCTCCAACACGTCCCAAGAAAGAGCCTGATCATCGTTCAGGATCTTTATTCCCGCAAAGAGATCGTTCCTGCCTATCTTACGCAGGTCCATCTCGCCGGACAGCGTAAAGTAACCGCTCTCCCGGGTTATTCGTGAGTCCTCGATATGCATAATAGGCCCGTCACCTGTAAAACTGGCTGTCAGATATTTGAAATCCAGCGTCGCGATAGTCCCGTTGCGTATTTCCATGCGTATATCAGTTTTCAGGGTTTCCGGCTTACCTTTAAATGCGAACTTTCCGTTCAAAGTGCCCGACAACATGGAAGAAGGATCTTTTACCCCCAGGTTGGCAAACAACCAGGTCAAGCTTACGTTATTTGCGGTAAATACGGCGTCTACGTTATAGGGTTTACTTAAAAATATTTTCGCTCGGGCTTTGACTATCTCACCGAAACTAAAATCGGGGATCTCAAGCATACCGCCTGAATAACGATAAGACGCCTTAGCGTTAAATAACGGCCTGAAATTGACCACGAGGTTTTCCGCATCCACTTCTCCTTCTACAAAGGCCTTTTTTACACCGCCCCCCGCGCCCTCTATCCTGTTCTTTAAATTCAGGTCGCATACTATATCGCATCCGTATAGTTGTATATGTTCAACCCTTATTTTGGCGTCAAGAACGCCGCTTGACGATAACGCCCCTTTTGCTTTTAATGTGCCTGCCGCCGGACGTATCTCTATGTCAAAAGAGTCATCTTTGACCTTTCCTACAAAATCGACTTTCTCTTTATTGGGCAGATTGACGTACCCTTTAACATCGGCGTCGGCAAAGCTCCCTTCCAGCTTAACAAAACCGGTCATACCGCCGTTCTTCGTGACAAAATTTATATAAACGGAAGAGTCCCCGGATAATACATCACATACCGCGGGGCCGCCTTTTCCGTCCCTGCAAAAGACAGAGAACAGAAAATCCCATATCCTGTAGTCGGTCCTGATGCTGTTAATATCCACGGACGAGAAGAGGAATGTCCCTTTTTTGTCCTCTATTTTTATATCATTGAAGACGAAGGGCCTGAATACGCCGCCGTCTATGCTGCCTATCGAAAAACTGACTTTATCATTAAAGGTCTTTTCGATGCCCATTTCGGCAAGATTCTTCATCTGCGGGACAAACGCTTCCATCCTGCTCTCGGCGAATACCGTCAGGCAGGTTATGAGGAGCGCCGCCAGTATAAATTTAAACCTTCTTCTCGTTCTTGAATGCCGCATCGCTTACCGTTTTGAACTCCAGATGATCGACCTTTGCGGTTACCAGTACCCTGCCGCCTTTTTTAAAAGACCCTCTTATTATCTCCTCGGCCAGCGGATCCTCCAGGAACCGCTGTATCGTCCTCTTGAGGGGACGCGCGCCGAAAGCCTTATCGAACCCCTTATCGATCAGGAAGTTCTTTGCCTCGTCGTTAAGGTCTATCTTTATGTCTTGCTCCTTGAGCCTTGACTCGACGTCCTTTATCTCAAGCTCTACTATATGCACCAGGTCATCCCTCGTAAGGGACCTGAATACTATTATATCGTCAACCCTGTTAAGGAATTCCGGCTTGAATGCCCTTTTCACTTCGTCCAGGAGCCTCTCCTTCATACCCTGATAGGTAACGTCCTCGGCCTGCGATTTGAACCCTAAAGACCCCTGCTTCTTCAGCATCTCAGCGCCTATATTGGAGGTCATGATAATAATGGTATTCTTGAAATCGACCTTCCGCCCGAAAGAATCGGTCAGGCGGCCTTCCTCAAGCATCTGCAGGAGCAGGTTGAATACGTCCGGATGCGCCTTTTCGATCTCGTCCAGCAGCACTACGGAATAAGGACGGCGCCTTACCTTCTCTGTCAGCTGGCCCCCTTCTTCGTATCCGACGTAACCGGGAGGCGCGCCAACGAGTCTGGAGACATTGAATTTCTCCATGTACTCCGACATATCGATCTGTATAATAGCGTCGTCGTCACCGAACATGAATTCGGCAAGAGCCCGCCCTACCAGCGTCTTCCCCACTCCGGTAGGCCCCAGGAACACGAATGACCCTATGGGCCGCTTCGGGTCTTTGATGCCCGCGCGCGAACGCCTGACGGCGTGCGCTATAGCGCTTATGGCCTCGTCCTGCCCTATGACACGTTTATGCAGGGTCGCTTCCATCTTCAGGAACTTATCCTGTTCTTTCTCTTCAAGTTTAAGGATAGGGATGCCCGTCCATTTGGATACTATAGTGGCGATATCATCCTCGCCGACTTTGGGCTCGAATTTCCCCTTTGACTCTTTCCACTCCCTTTTTATCTTGTTAAGTTCGTCTTTGATCTTGCGTTCCTCATCCCTGTACTTCGCGGCCTTCTCGAAATCCTGGTCTTTTACGGCGGATTCCTTCTCTTTTTTTACTCCCGCCATCTTGTCCTCGATATGTTTTACGTCCGGCGGCGCGGTCATAACGGAAAGCCTTGCCCGCGAGCCCGCTTCGTCCATAAGATCTATAGCCTTGTCGGGCAGGTACCTGCCGCTGATGTATCTGTCGGAAAGCTTTGCGGCAGCCTCAAGCGCCTCGTCGGTAAATTTTACCTTGTGATGCGCCTCGTACTTGTCGCGAAGCCCTTTCAATATCTCTATCGACTCTTCAACGCTCGGCGGCTCGACCATTATCGTCTGGAACCTTCTCTCGAGCGCCGCGTCCTTCTCGATGTGTTTCCTGAATTCATCCAGGGTGGTGGCGCCTATGCACTGTATCTCACCCCTCGACAATGCCGGCTTCAATATATTCGAGGCGTCTATGGCGCCTTCAGCCCCTCCGGCGCCTACCAGCGTATGCAGTTCGTCTATGAATACGATCACGTCCTCGGAACGCTTTATCTCGTCCATGACGGCCTTGATCCTCTCCTCGAATTGCCCCCTGTATTTTGTGCCGGCTACCATCATAGCCAGGTCCAGGATTATCAGCCTCTTATCCTTAAGGGTCTCAGGCACATCTCCGGCTATTATCTTCTGGGCGAGGCCTTCAACGATAGCGGTCTTCCCAACGCCGGCCTCTCCCAGAAGGACGGGATTATTTTTGGTCCGGCGCGACAATATCTGTATGACGCGCTCTATCTCGTTCTTCCTGCCTATGACCGGATCGAGTTTATTGTCCTTTGCCAATTTTGTCAGGTCTCTCCCGAACGCATCCAGAGCCGGCGTCTTCGCATGGGACACCTTCTGCCCCATCTCGTATCCGGGAATCTCCGATCCAAGCAGGTTCATGACCTCTTCTCTGACCTTTTCAAGCTCAAGCCCGAGATTCATCAATACCTGGGAAGCCACGCCTTCGCCTTCCCTGATCAATCCCAAAAGCAGATGCTCCGTCCCAATATAATTATGGCCAAGCGAGCGCGCCTCATCCATCGCAAGTTCTATGACCTTTTTTGCCTTAGGAGTAAACGGGAGGTCACCGGATATAACAGTGCTCGGGCCCGGCTGGACGAGCTTTTCGACCTCAAGCCTGATCTTATCCGCACCCATCCCAAAGCTGGCCAGGACAGCGGCGGCAACGCCTTCGCCCTCCCTTACGAGCCCCAGCAGTATATGTTCCGTCCCTATATAATCATGATTAAACCTCTTGGCCTCCTCCTTAGCCAGGAGTATGACCTTCCTCGCTCTTTCCGTAAATCTATTGAACATTGGCATGTGTAACTACCCTCCGTCTCAAGTTTCAGTTATAAGTTATAAGTTTTTGGTTGTAACTAAATCGCTTACAACTTACGACTTATAACTTACAACTATTTCAGTTTTTCCTTAACCAGATCCGCCCGCTTTATATCCCTCTCGCTGGGATTCAGCGTCTTGCCCCACAATTTCTGGAGATGGCCCGGTTGCGTCAATATGAATAGCTCGTTCACCATCCTCCTGTCGAGGTTCTTCACTATCCCCAGATCCACGCCGAGCCGTATAGCTGAGAGAAGCGTAACGGTCTCATTGCTCGTGATTATATGCGCGTTCTTCAGCGTCCCGTAGGCCCTGGAGATCCTGTCTACAAGGGCTTCTTTGGATCTCGTCAGTATCGATTTCCGCGTCGCGTCTTCCCTGGATATCAACTGGTTGGTCACCCTTTCGATATTGTCTATCGAGTCGGCTTCGGTTATACCCATGGCAACCTGGTTCGATATCTGGAAAATATTACCCATGGCTTCCGTGCCTTCGCCGTACAATCCCCTGATATTCAATCCTAGTTTAGCGATCGCCTGCAGTACCTTGCCTATCTGCCCGGCGAAGACAAGCGCAGGCAGGTGCAGCATAGTTGAACATCTCAAACCTGTCCCTGTATTCGTGGGGCATGCAGTAAGGTATCCCCATCTTGCGGAATATGAGTAAGAAAGCTTCTTGCTTAAGTCCGTATCTATCTCGTCTATGATCCGCCAGCATTCGAGCAGGTTCAGGCCCGACTGCATGACCTGTATCCTTAAGTGGTCCTCTTCATTGACCATTATGCTGACTATCTCTTTGGGATCGACGATTAGCGCCTTATACTCGACGTCTTTCGCGTGCTCCGGGCTCATCAGGTGCCGTTCCACCAACAGCATCCTATCGGTCTCGTTCAGGTCCTTCAACCGCAGGAACATGGCGTCTTTAAGAAAATTACATGACCTGGCCGCGTCCCTGACCGAACCGAGGATCTCCTCAAGCTGTTTCTTGTTCGCCCAGTTCGAGAACGGGACCTTATCGAGGTTCCTCGCCAGCCTTGTGCGGGACGACATAACTATGTTGGAGCTCGGTCCCGACCCCTTCAACCATTCGCAATTCTGTCCCAGGAAATCGTCCATCTTCACCCCGCCCATTCCTCCCCTCGCAAACCAATCCTGACTGTTAAATCTGTATAGTCGATATAAAAATCTTTGCCATTATTAAGAATATATGAATGGGCGGGGTTCATTTTTTCTCGCCGCCGTTCTTGCTCTTCGACTCAAGTTCTTTTATCTCATCACGGAGCTTCGCAGCCTCTTCAAATTGCTCCGCCTGGATGGCCTTTTCCATCCTCAATTTAAGCTCCTGCAATGTCCTCGTATCCTTTACGGTCTTGCCGACCCTTAACGGCACCTTCCCGACATGCCTGTCGGCGCCGTGTATCCTTTTAAGCAAAGGAGCTAACTGCCCCTTAAAAATCTCGTAACAGTTGCCGCAGCCCAACCTCCCCGTCTTTTTAAAATCCAAAAAAGTAAACCCGCAGGTAGGGCACTTCATGATATCCGTAGATTCAGGTTCTATATTAGCCCCAAGGTCCGCCAGTCCCGCCAGGAGATCGCTCAGTCCGAAGTGCTCTTCCATCTCGCTTCCCTTTTCCTTAGCGCACCCCTCGCAAAGATGGAGTTTCGTCACCTTTTCGTTAACGATCTCTGTCAGGTGCACTGTCGCTTCATTCTTACCGCAAACGTCGCATATCATTTTAGTATTTCACTCCATCGGTCTTCGTCAGTTCCTTAAACCTTTCGGTAAGCTTGAGCGTAATCTCGCCCGGCTTACCGTCGCCTATCTTCCTCTCGTCTATATTCACGACCGGTATCAGCTCAGCTGCAGTCCCGGTCAGGAAGACCTCGTCCGCGCCGTAAAGATCGTCCATCTTCAGGAGTTTTTCTGTAAATGGTATATCCATGCCCTTGGCCAGGCTTATCACGGCGTCCCTTGTGATGCCCTCCAGCGCTCCGAGGCTGACCGGCGGCGTAATGAGCTCTCCGTTCTTCACCATGAATATATTGTCTCCGGTGCATTCCGCGACATAGCCCTCATATGTAAGCATGATCGCCTCTTCAGTACCTGATTTAATAGCGTCGATCTTGGCAAGGATGTTGTTCAGGTAATTCAGGCTCTTTATCCGCCCGTCGAGAGCCTGTGGAAGATTCCGCCGGGTAGTCGCGGTGACGATCTTCAGCCCTTTCTGGTAAAACTCTTTCGGGTAGAGGGCGATCTTATCGGTGATTATGAATACCGTCGGGATTTTGCATTTCCTGGGATCCAAACCGAGATCGCCGACCCCTCTGGTGACGACAAGCCTGATATAGGCGTCTTTAAGCGAGTTAGCTTTCAGCGTGACGATAACAGCCTCTATCATTTCGATCTTGGTAAGGGGGATCTTCAGCTCGATAGCGTCGGCAGACTTATAAAGCCTGTCAATATGTTCTTTCAGCCTGAAGACGAGGCAATTGTATGAGCGGATACCTTCGAACACACCATCGCCGTATAAAAGGCCATGGTCAAAGACCGAGATCTGCGCTTTAATCTTCTCTACAAGTTTTCCATTCAGGTATATCTTCACCCCGCCCACTCCCAAACCCCTAACCCATCATAGGATGGGCGGGGTCCATTATCTTAGCCTTATAATAATTATATAAGTATATTATATAAACAATATAGTGTCAAATGGAAACCTACATTATGTGGGCGCTGCGGTTGGGTTCGGCGTACTCGATGTGCGGGTTTTGCTTCAATTTCGTCACTGCCTCTTCTACATTCATGCCTTCGGACAAGGTAACCTCGCAACTTCTATATAGCGACTTTTCTACCTCCGGCAAATCGTTGTAGGCCGCTGCAAATACCTCTTCATCGGTCATAGCCGCCGCTTCAGGGTGGTCCTTCTTATATCTAGTCACAGCAGGTTTTATCGTATGGATGCGCCTTATTTCCTTCGATTCTATTCCTGCGGATCGCAATATATCCCGCGGATCGACGCCTTCTTTAAATTTAACCAGGATCTCGCCCGGCGCGTATTGCGGGCCATTCGATTGTTCGACGATGGCGGACGAGCCGTCTACCACCACACTGTTAACGAGATCGTTGAAAAATAGGGCAAGCGCCGTAAAACCTACAACAAGTACAACACTCTTAATTACGGTATTCGCATTCATAGGTTAAATAATTTTTCCGTCTCTCATCATGATGCCTTCGTCGGTCCGGCGGGATATTTTCTCGTCGTGGGTCACGATGGCAAGGGCCATCTTCGACCGCGATTTCAGGTCAAACAGGAGCTCATATATCGACTCACTGGTCTTTGAATCGAGATTGCCGGTCGGTTCGTCGCATAATAGAATTTCAGGTTCGTTGATAAGGGCTCTCGCAATCGCGACGCGCTGGGATTCACCGCCCGATAATTCGCCGGGCCTGTGGTTCGCCCTACGTTCCAACCCTACCGATTTTAAAACTTCGCTCGCCCTCTCTTTGATAGCTGATAGCTGAAAGCTGAATGCCGACAGCTTTATCAGCGCCGGCATCATAACGTTCTCCAACGCAGTGAACTCAGGTAAGAGATGGTAGAATTGAAAAACGAATCCCACCCTCTTATTCCTGATTCGGGACCTTTCTCTATCGGAAAGTCTGTAGATATCAATGCCGTCCATGGTGACTTTCCCTGATGTAGGCCTATCCAGACCTCCAAGTATATGCAGAAGCGTCGACTTCCCCGCGCCGGACGGTCCTATGATAGCTATTGATTTGCCGTTCTTTACGCTCAGGTCTATCCCGTTCACAGCCCGGACTTCTTTTGAGCCGTTCTTATACGCCTTATGCAGGCCATATCCCATTAATAATATCTTATCCATAGTTATCCACAATGTAGCTGACGTTTAAACGTCAGCTACTATTCGTATCTCAACACCTCTATCGGATCGAGCCGCGACGCCTTGAAAGCGGGATATATCGCGGCAATAAGGCTAAGTAAAATACTCGAGCATATTATTACAGATATATCCTGGAGATCCAGCTTAACGGGTAACTTATCAATATAATAAATATCTTTAGGCAATGTTATGAATTTATATGTCTTAAGACACCAGCAGACGCCGACCCCCAGCAAGGCTCCGGACAACGTACCCAGCAACCCTATGATCCCGCCCTGGATAGAGAATATGGTCATCATATCCGACCTTGTAGCGCCTATCGATTTCAGTATGCCTATATCTTTCGTCTTTTCCAGAACGGTCATGATGAGGGCGCTGGCAATATTAAAGCAGGCTACCGTCACAATAAGCGTCAATATTATGAACATCACGGTCTTCTCCAGCTTTATCGCCTCAAGAAAATTCCTGTTAGAGTCCATCCACGTCCTTACCACATAAGGAACGCCTAACTTGGCCTGAAGCTCTCTCTTCAAATCTTCCACCGCCAGAGGGTCGTCAGACCTTACCGCTATACCGCTCGCCATATCCTTGACGCCCAACAGCTCCTGCGCCGCGGTTATGTTCACATAAACTAGATTCATGTCGTATTCGTACATGCCGGAAGTGAATATACCGGTTACCTTGAAGGATTTGCCTTTGGCATAGTTCGACGGGTTAAGGAAAAATTTATTTTCAAGGTTCGCGTTCGTTGGCGAGACCAGGGAGACTGTGTCGCCGATCTTTACGTTCAGTTTGTTCGCAAGCTCGCTTCCCAGCACCACCGAATCGCCGTTAAGGTCCAGAGATCCGGATTTTATGTACCCGCCTATCTTCTTTACCTTCACTTCGTCTTCGCTCACGATGCCTTTGGCCACAACGCCCATGATATTGTCGCCGCTGCGCACGAGGGCCTGGCTGTTCAGGAAATAGGCCGATGCCTCTACGTGTTTTGCGCTATTTATCGCATCGGTAAGTTCTGCGGAGGGCTTCACGCCGTATTCGGAGAGTATCTCTATGTGGGAATATGTGCCTATTATCTTCTCTTTCAGGTCTTCATCGAACCCGCTCATGACGGATATAACTATGATGAGCGCGGCTACGCCTATCGCCACCCCAAGTATCGAGATGAGGCTTACCAGAGAAATGAACTTCTCTTTAGGTTTTGCAGTGAGATATCGCAGAGCTACGAATAACTGCCAGACCATTGTTATTCTCAAACTCCTTAGCCGTAAGCTATAAGTTGTAAGCTGTAAGCTATTTTTAAAACTTAATTTATTGCTTATAGCTTAAAGCTTATGGCTTAAAGCTATCGCTCTCGGGTTTTAACTGAGGAAACAATATGACGTCGCGGATCGAAGGCGAATCCGTAAGTATCATGACGAGCCTGTCGATCCCTATGCCGAGCCCGCCGGCAGGCGGCATCCCGTATTCGAGCGCGCGCACGAAGTCTTCGTCTATAGATCGCGGGGCGTCGGCGTCTTTGCGCCCGGAGTTCTTCGCGGCCTTCAACTCTTCTTCGAACCTCATCTTCTGTTCTATCGGGTCGTTAAGCTCCGAATACGCGTTGGCGATCTCCATCCCGCCCATATACAGCTCAAACCTGTCCGTGAGGAGAGGGTTGTCGGCTTTTGTCTTTGCGAGAGGGCACATCTCTTTGAATATATCTACGACGAATACAGGATGGTTCCCGGCTTTAGGCTCGACGAGCTCCCCGACTATGTTCACGATCTGAGTGCGCGAGACGTCCTTGCCTTCTATCTCGATCCCCTTCTTCTTCAATTTCTTTATCCACTCTTCCTGCGTGTCCGAAGGAGATATTCCGAACTGCTCTTTCATCAGGTCGGCGAACGAGACCCTCTCCCATTTCGACAGGTCGATCGTCCGGCCCTGGTATTGGAGCTCGGTCTTTCCGAGCACTTCACGCGCAAGGCTTGTGACCAGCTCTTCCGTCAACTTCATCATCCCTTCGCAATCTGAATACGCCTGGTAGACCTCGAGCATGGTAAATTCCGGATTGTGCCTTACGGAGATCCCTTCATTCCTGAAGTTCCTGTTTATCTCATAGACTCTATCAAATCCGCCGACCAGCAGCCGCTTCAGATATAATTCAGGCGCGATCCTCAAATACAGGTCGATGCCGAGCGCCTCGTGGTGCGTCTTGAAAGGCTTCCCGGCCGCGCCGCCCGGCATGCTCTGCATCATCGGCGTCTCCACTTCAACAAAACCCTTCTCGTCGAGGAATCTTCTTATACGGCTCACTATCCTTGAGCGCGCGATGAAGACCTTCTTCACCTCATCGTTCACTATCAGGTCTACATAACGCCGGCGGTATCTCGTCTCGACGTCCTTTAACCCGTGCCATTTTTCAGGGAGCGGACGGAGGGATTTTGACAATATCGTCAATTCTTTTACGACAATGGTCGGCTCACCTGTCCTCGTCTTGAACGTATCGCCTTTCACGCCCACAAAATCCCCTATATCTAGATTCTTCAAAAATTCAAATTTCTGCGGCCCGATGATATCGGCCTTTATGTATGCCTGGATCTTACCGGACGAATCTTTCAGGTCGTAGAACAGGCTCTTCCCGTGTTCGCGGCACGCCATGATGCGGCCGGCCACAGATACTGTCTTCCCTTCGGAAAAATTGTCCTTAAGGCCTTTTATATCCGTCGAAAAGTCAAAACGTCCGCCGTAGGCATAGATGCCGCCGCTTGTTATGCTTTCGAGCTTCGCCTTCCTTTTCTTTATAAGCTCGTTCTCTTCCACATGCTCATTCATTTTATTCTCTTCCCTTCTTCGTTTCGATCACCTTCAGAAAAGCCCCGACCACTACAGGGTCGAATTGCGTGCCTGCGCCTTTCCTGATTATCTTTATGGCCTCTTTTTCGGAAAAGGCTTTTCGGTACGGCCTGTCCGATATCAGCGCCTGATAGACGTCCGCGACGGCGATGATGCGTCCGCCGACGGATATCTCCTCCCCCTTCAGTCCGTCGGGATAACCCTTACCGTCCCACCTTTCGTGATGGCGAAGGATCAGGGGGATGACATCGTGCAGGAATTGTATAGGCCTTATGATATCGACCCCTATCTGGGGATGTCTCTTTATCTCCTCATATTCCTTTTTTGTAAGGATGCCTTTTTTATGCAATATTTTTTCGCTTATCCCGACCTTACCAAGATCGTGCAGTATAGCCGCCCTCTTTATCCGCTCTATTTCGTGTTCAGGCAGGCGAAGCTCCCTGGCAATATCCGTAGCGTATAATACGGTCTTTTCCACATGTTTGCCCGTGTAGTTGTCTTTCAATTCGATCGTCTTGGCAAACGCGAATATCGCCTCGATCAGGCTCTGGTTCGCGCGTTTGGTCAATTTATCTATCTTCTCTTTAAGAAAGCCTACATCCTCTTTAGTCTTACCGTTCTCATCATAAGACGGCGCGCAGGTCCTGAGGTCCAGGGACGAACATACTTTGTTGCCGCCGAATTCCTTGGACTTGTCCAATACCTCTTGAGCCAGGTTCAGCAGATCCGAAGGCCTGGTGACACCGTCTTCCGGATATGACGCTACGGACAGGCTTATCCTGAGTTTCACAGACTGCTTCCTGTTCCCGAAATTCTGCAGGTTAGTGGCCTCGAGGATCCTATGGGCCAGGTTTATGACTCCGGTCCTGTAAGCTCCGGGTGCGACTATGACAAACTCTTCGCCGCCGTATCTGACGATCACATCATATCTGCGCAGCACTTTCCTGAGATGGCCCGCAAATTGTTTCAGCGCCATATCACCGAACTGATGGCCATAGACGTCATTTATTGATTTGAAATAGTCTATGTCGACCATTATTATCGACACGGGCTTCGATTCCCTCTTGGCCCTGGCAAACTCCGCCTCCATCGCGTCTTCGAGATAACGATGGTTATAGAGCCCGGTCTCGAAGTCCTTCATCACCATCTGTTTCAGCCTGGCATTGGTCTTCGAAAGCTCCTTATTCAGCGCAACCACTTTCCCTTGCGCCTTCTTGAGCCCGGTGATATCGGTTATTATAGCCTCTGCCATCTTTTCTCCCGTCACCGGATCTGCAGTAAGAAACGATTCGCTGATGACCCACCTGTCATCCCCTTTTAATGTCTTAAAATGGTATTCGTATCCGTGAACCTCGCCTTTCTTCAGAAGGATCTTCCTTAGCGCTTGCTCCGACTCCACATACACCATCATTTCCTTCAAAAGTTTGCCTTCCAGATCGGAAGCCTTGCAATCAAGGCCCAGGATATTCACAAACCCCTGGTTTGCCGAAATTATCCTGCCTTCGTCAAAAGAATAGCTCAATACACCGTCTTTGGTAAGTTCAAATAATCTCGAGTATTTTCCTGACATATTATCTCATCTTCCTTATTTTTATACCGGTGCGCCTTTCTCTCTTTACGGGTTTTTTCGCCGGCGTCTCTTTTTTCAAAATTATCAACAGGGCGTCCACGACAAGCGGATCAAACTGTGTGCCGGCGCCGTTCTTTATTATCCTCATGGCCTCATTTTTAGGATACGCTTTCCGGTATGTGCGATTAGAGGTGAGCGCCTGATATACGTCGGCGATGGCTATTATGCGCGCTCCCATCGGTATTTCATCGCCTGCCATGCCGGCCGGATAACCGTTACCGTCCCATCTCTCATGATGGTAAAGGACAAGCGGCACGATGTCATGCATAAATTGGACCGGCCTTATGATGTCGGCCGCTATCTGGGGATGTCTCTTTATCTCCTCATATTCCTTTTTACTCAGCTTCGACTTCTTATGCAGTATCTTGTCGCTTACGCCTATCTTCCCGAGATCATGCAGGACAGCCGCCTGTTTGATATTCTCGATCTCTTCCGGAGGCAGGTCAAGCACCTTCGCTATCTGGGTAGCGTAATGCACGGTCTTCTCCACATGCTCCCCGGTGTAATGATCTTTCAGCTCGATCGTCCTTGCAAACGCGAATATTGATTCGATCAGGTTCTGTTTTCCGCGCTTGGTAAGTTTTTCTATCCTGTCTTTCAAGAACCGCACATCAGTGCTGGCGTTTTTTCCCTCATCATCCTTCTTCTCTTTATTTAAATTCTCCGAGGAATAGATACTATTCCCCCCGCTCTCCTTGACTTTGCTCAATATGCTGTCGGCCATGTTAACGAGATCCATCCCTATCATGATCTTGTCTTCAGGATACGCCGCTACGGCGACGCTCATCTTTAATCTTACGGAATGTTCCTTATCTCCGAAATTGTAAAGGTTGATGGCGTCCAGGATCCTCTGTCCGAGCGCAAACGCCTTATCCCTGGCTATTCCCGATGACAATATGATAAACTCCTCCCCTCCGAAACGGATCACTACGTCATACCTGCGGACCATCCTCTTCAGATAATGGGCTAGCTGTTTCAACACAAGATCCCCGAATTCATGTCCGTAAAGGTCGTTTATCGATTTGAAATAATCGATATCGAGCATTATAAGCGAAAGAGGATGACTATACCTCTTGGCCCGGTAGAACTCGGACTCGATCATCTCGCTCAAGTACCGATGGTTATACAGCCCTGTCTGCGTATCTTTCAGCGCCAATTGTTTCAGGCGTTCATTCGACTTAACAAGCTCGGCGTGCAGGTCCTCGCGCGACTTTTCCGCTTCGGAGCGCTTAGTTATATCTTCCGCGAACCCGTAGAAATTCACGATATCGCCGCTTGCGTCCCGGTACGGCACAACCACGAGCCGGCAGCGGACGAATCTGCCGCTCCTGTGCACCATGTTAAGTTCCCTGTCGAAGATACCCTCTTTCGCGGCTGTGCGCAGGACCT
This sequence comes from Candidatus Omnitrophota bacterium, assembly GCA_041648975.1. Taxonomy (NCBI): domain Bacteria; kingdom Pseudomonadati; phylum Candidatus Omnitrophota; species Candidatus Omnitrophota bacterium. Next base: position 31,311 of record JBAZNZ010000005.1, read on the forward strand.
CATCGGCGTCTTCCTTCGATTCATGGATATCCGCGGGCGTCAGCTTGCCTATCGCCTCCTCCGAGGTATATCCGAACATTTTCTCGGAATACTTGTTCCATATAGAAAACTTCCCGGACTTATCAATGACGCCGATATGAAGCGGTATGTTTTCGGTCACCAGCTTATGTCTTTTGCCGCTCTCTGAAAGCGCGCTCGCAGCCTCTTTTACGTTTACTACCATTTTCGCGTTTTCCAAAGCCACCGCGGCGCCTGCGGCCAATCCCTGAAGCATAAAGACATCCTGGGTATCAAAGGGACCATGGTCTTTCTTGTTATGCATAGACAGGCATCCGAGAAGTTCACCGGAATACCCTATGATAGGGATATTTACAAGATTGTAAAAACCAAACTCTTTCCCTGCCTCGGGGAGAATATGAGAGTCATGCTCGGGATCATTCGCTATATAAGGCTTCATAGTATTAATGACCCAGCCTGCCACGCCGCTGCCCGGTCCGAATACATAATGTACAGGTTCTAGACGCCCTCCCCTGTTATATTCATTAAATTCCATGACGCCGCCCGCTAAAAGGCCGGCTGTCCCCGCATTCGCTTCGACAAGCTCCATCGCTGCGGCGACAAGCGTCCGCAATATGACAGGCGCCTCAAGTATCTGGTTTATATGCTGACTCGTACGCGACAATATCTCCAACTGGTAATCTCGTTTAACCAGCGCGTCGGATTCGAGCCTCCGCTCTTCCTCCACGCCGATGGCTGACGCGAGGATCCCTATTATCTTCTTATCTTCGACGCTCGGCACGTAATCGTACGTATATACCACACAGAGCGAACCGACGCACGCCCCTCCAAACTTTACCGGATAACCCATATATGACTTGAGATTATATTGAGCTATATTAGGATCGGTCTTCGCGTATTCGCTGTCCTGGAGGTTCGGCATAAAAACAGCGTCTTCGCCACCGCCTTTTATGACGTCGTAGCATATATGGCCGTCGGGTTTACCGCTGGGGTTGAAACCGGGAGGCGTGTTCCACTGCCCGCACGAACACAGCAGGCCCTTTTCCAGCCTATTATAGAGGGCGGAGTCCGCGTTAAGAAGTTTGCCGCAAAGCGCTGTAAGATGGTTTATGTTTTCAAGGGGCTCGGTCGTAAATGCCAAAAATGCCTCATTTATCGCCTCCAGCCTCTGTTCAGTCTGTTTACGTTCGTCTATGTCGCGCACCATCGCCAGAAGCCTGTACCTGCCGCCTATAACCGCGCGCTTGAGATTTACCTCGACCCAGAAGAGCCTTCCCAGTTTGTCTCTCGCAAGCCATTCAAATATTTGAGGCTCGTCGTCAGCCGCTTTTCGCATGAACTTCATCGCCTCATCCTGAGTAAACGGTTTTTCTCCGGCGCTCAAGGCATGGACGCTCAGATTAAGCATCTCCTCCTTGGGATAGAAATACATCTCACAGGTCTTATTATTGACATCCACTATATGGCCGTTCTCTATATCGTGAACGAAGATGGCGTCGTTGCCGCGTTGAATATGGCGCTGTAAGTGGCCTCCTGCAAGAGTTCCGCCACGTTCAATTTTTCACCGTCTATCTTAGACGATTTAAGGCTCGACACAAGCTGTTTCAACGTCTCCAGCTGCGCCGTAAGCTCTTCTATTGTCTTATCTTTGTCTTCCATGAATGTATTTATCCTTATTAATTGCTAATAGTATAATAGAGTATACTATCTGGATCCTAATAAGTCAAATGGGACAGGAAAAAGCTGATTGAGCGGCTATTTGATATTTAATTAAAAATGATTTGACTTTTTAACATATATTATGTTACCCTGCCGTAATGAAAGCAGGAGATAATGGCAGGGACGAAAAACTTATAGACGCCTGTCTGAAAAGAGACGCAGCCGCATGGGCCTTATTTGTGGAAAAATACTCCGGGCTCGTCTCAACTTCTATCACAAACCGTTTGAAGAAATACGGGCTGGCGCTTGCGCATCAGGAGATAGAGGACATTCGGCAGGACGTCTTCACGTCCATATGGAGTGGCGATAAACTCGGGAGCGTAAAGAACCGTAAGGCCATATCGTACTGGCTCTCTATAGTTTCCGGTAATACGGCGCTCGAATACATGCGAAGCAAACTCCGGAAGGAACCTGTAAAGCCTCTATCTATATCCGACAAGATAGGCGAAACCGAACTGGCGGGGCTGATCCCCTCTTCGGGACCATCTCCTTATAAAAAGCTGGAAATAGACACTATCGTATCAGGGATAGAATCGGCCATAGAATCGCTTGGCGGAAAAGATAGATTGATAATGAAATTAAATATCCTGTATGACAAGAAGCATGAAGAGATTGCGGAAATATTGAATATTCCAGCCGGGACTGTCTCATGCTACATAAAGAGGTCCAAGGAAATATTGAGGAGAAAATTGCGGGATTTGATGGAGTGAAAAAATGTTAAAATAGTTGCAAGAAAATCCCGATTTTTACCGTCTTATATAGTGGGGGGCTAAAAGATATAAGTCGTAAGTTATAAGTTATATGGAGGAAAGATGATAGATATAAAAAGTCATACGACCCATCCGACAGACGTAGAGCTTGCCGGCTTCCTCGGCAACTCGCTCGCCGCTGACGATAGAAAACGCGTTGAAACTCATATCTACGGGTGCGAGGAATGCCTTGCCAGGGTCGTTTCAGCTTATGAATCGGTCAATTCGTTCAACAAGAAAGGTCTGCCTAAAAAAAGAAAGGGTAACATTATGAATAGGATAAACCTCTATTTCGTGCTGGCCGCTATATCGTTCGCACTGTCTTTCGCGGTCCCCAGGTACTTCCTGCAGTTACTGGCAGCTACTCTGCTTTTGGGGGCAAAGTGGATAGCCGATTCAAAAACGACAAAGATGCTCGTAATGATCCATGAGGCATGGAAAAACGGCGGCGGAAGAGAAGCTTCCAGAGTGCTAGAAAAGTTTGAATCGGCGTATAAGGGAAGGTTATAGATTATCAATGGAGAAAGCCGAAAGATGACTGATATCTTAAATCGACGCCATCAATATGTATCTTTCGGCATAAATTCGGCCTAACGGTCAAACATCACAAACAACTTATGTTCGCTAACGCTCTATAAGTTGTGGCCTCATTTAAGAAAAAGGCCCAAGTCTATTTAGGCTTGGGTCAGTTCCTGAAGAAGGTATACCTTCCGCTTTTCAGCGGCTTGAGATCGATCTATGCGAGAAGAAGATCTCAAAACCGGCAAAGCGTCTTTCAATCGCCCCCTTTGAGGTTAATGCCGATCGTGATACGGCCGCCCTTTCGGGTGACCATCCGGCTTCTCCGTAGAAAAGCCGTACTTCTTTCGTTCAATCGACCACTCTCCCTTCTTCTAAATAAAGTATAACACACCCTCAGCAATTTTCAATAGCCGGCGCTCTTCCTATTTTATTATTAACAAAATAGTTATTTAAACAAACATTGCCTCGGTCGGAGACCTCGGCACACGGCAAATAGACTTTTTTAAAAAACTTGCAAGAATTTTGGCGATTTTACCGTCTTATATAGTAGGGACAATTCCGGAGGGAGGTGATAACTATGATAAAAGATGACCTGAAGCTGGAGGTATCAAGGCTGCACAAGCTCGACGGCAGCGGCGCGACAAAGGCGTTTTGCGATATCTCAATATTCGGCAGCCTTGTGATAAACGGCCTGCGCGTTGTCGAGGGAAAGGACGGCCTCTTTGTAAGTATGCCCAGAGAGGAAGGCAAAGACGGAAAGTGGTACAACACCGTGATACCGTTGAACAGGGATGTAAAAGATGAGATAGAAAAGGTCGTATTGGAGGCTTACGGAGGGTAGATAGATGGGCCGCGAGAAGAAGATAGTCGGCGCGATCGGGGAAAAGGTCGCGATAAAGTTTTTAAAGGATAAAGGTTATAAGATCCTCGAAACCAACTATCGCACCACATTCGGAGAACTGGATGCGATAGCTAATAAAGACGGCTTAATGATCTTTATCGAAATAAAAACACGGGCTTCTTCTTCTCTCGGCCCTCCCTATCTCGCGGTTACGGCATTAAAAATTCGGCACATAATAAAGAACGCGCTCTATTACCTGAAGCTGCGCGGCCGCGTATTTTGCGACTGGCGGATCGATGTCGTATCTGTAAAATTAGGACCCGATAATAAAATCGAATCGATAGAATTAATCGAAAACGCGGTTTGCGACAACTACTAAGGAGAAATTTATGATAGCAAGGATATTTTCAAGCGGCATCGCCGGCATAGACGCATATGAGGTCACCGCAGAAACCGATATCGGCGGAGGTCTGCCGCAATTCAACATAATAGGCCTGCCCGACACCGCGATAAAAGAATCTCGCGACAGGATTAAATCCGCGATCAGGAATTCCGGTTTCGTATTTCCCTCCAAGAAGATAACGGTAAACCTCGCCCCTGCCGACAGCAGGAAAGAGGGCGCGTCCTTTGACCTGCCCATAGCCCTTTCTATCCTGGCTTATGAAGGCGTGATCGATTGTTCGGCGCTGGCCGACTTCGTATTCTGCGGCGAGATGTCGCTGGACGGAAAATTGAAGCCTGTTAAAGGGTCCCTCTCGATAGCGATGGGCTTAAAAGCCATGGGTAAGGCCAGGCTTGGACTGCCAAAAGCTAATATTAAAGAAGCCGGAGTGGTAAAAGGTATCGAGGTCTATCCTTTGGAGACGCTTAGAGATACCGTAGCTTTCATAAACGGTAAATTAAAACTGTCTGCCTATTCCGCGAACAGCGAATGCGCGACAAAAAAAACTCCCAGATACAAAGTGGATTTCAATGACGTAAAAGGCCAGGAACACGCGAAACGCGGCCTGGAAGTCGCTGCCGCAGGCGGCCACAATGTAATGCTGATCGGTCCCCCCGGTTCCGGAAAGAGCATGCTGGCCAAACGCCTTCCTACGATATTATCCGACATGACACTCGAGGAAAGTCTTGAGACATCTAAAATCCACAGCGTAGCAGGCTTACTGTCTCCCAACAAAGGACTGATCTGGGCCCGTCCATTCAGGTCGCCGCACCATACCATATCCGACTCGGCGCTCGTCGGCGGCGGGACGAATCCGACACCAGGAGAAATAAGTCTGGCACATAACGGCGTATTGTTCCTCGATGAGCTTCCTGAATTCAAAAAGAACGTACTGGAAGTATTAAGGCTGCCTATTGAAGACGGTTCGATAACTATATCTAGAGTCGCCAGGACCCTGACATACCCTTCGAAGTTCATGCTCGTGGCGGCAATGAACCCCTGCCCGTGCGGAAATTTTACAGACCCGAAGCGTGAGTGCCACTGCACTCCTATTCAGATACAGCACTATCTTTCGAGGATATCGGGGCCGCTTCTCGACAGGATAGATATTCACCTCGAGGTGCCGAGATTAAAGGTGGAGAACCTGACGGATAAGCGGCGCGGTGAACCGTCCGAGGATATCAGGAAACGGGTCGATGAGGCACGAACGCTACAAAGACAGCGCTACAAGACCGATGCCGTATACTTCAACGCGCACCTCGAGCCAAATGAATTGGAAAGATACTGCGTCCTCGACAGAGAGAGCGAAGAATTGCTAAAGCTAGCGATATTGGAGCTTGGTCTATCGGCCAGGGCATACGACAAGATACTCAAGGTTGCCCGAACGATCGCCGACCTGGATCATAAAGACGTGATCGAAGCCCATCACATATCAGAGGCTATCTCTTATAGAAGCCTGGACCGCAATTTATGGGGATGAGCGATTATCCACAGAGTAGCCGACGTTTAAACGTCGGCTACTACCAATATAAGGAGATAAAACGATGAATACAGCTACGCCTTTATCTAATATAGCTAAAGTGTATGGAAAAAATGCTGTGGTTTCCCTTGTAAATGGCTATAGCATAATACATCTGGATAATCCTACAGATGAACAGATAAAGCAAAGGATTAAAGAAGTACTTGAAGGACACATTGATGATGACCTCGAAGACGATTGTCCGCTTTGCCAGGAGATGAAAGGCAAACCGTACGACATCGTCTACTACAAACAATAACCCAACTCTCAGTAGGGGATGTTTAAACGTCCCCCTACATTGTGGATAACTTATGGGAAATATAAAACGATTTTACGAAATAAATGCCGCTTATTTCCTGACTACTAATACGGAAAATAATCAAACCATATTCAGCGACCCTAAAAATTGCAAAATACTTCTCGTTACACTTGAATATTTCAAGCTTGTCCTGGACTACCGCCTGTACGGCTTCTGCATTATGCCAGATCATTTACATATTGTGATACATCCCGTCGGCATATATAACTTTTCATACATTATGAAGATGATAAAAGGTTCTTTTACAAGAAAGCTAAACAAGGCTAATGGCAAAACGGGTAAGATTTGGCAGAAAGGATTTTACGATGAATATATCAGAGACGAGCTGCACCTTGTGAAGGTATTGGAATATATACATAACAATCCATTAAAAGCAAGATTAGTTGTGGAGCCTGAAGAATATCCTTTTTCGAGCTATAATCACTATTTTCAAACTACTTGCCAATCAAACCAAATCATTGAAATTGACAAGCCTGTATTATAAAGTTATCCACAGAGTAGCTGACGTTTAAACGTCAGCTACTACTAGGTAGGGGAGGTTTAAACCTCCCCTACTAGTGTGGATAACCCATCAAACTTAATCGTGATTACAGGCAAATATGGCGAATTAATGTGGCAATTCCGAAGGTATCCAGGACGATCGCCGACCTGGACCATAAGGACGTGATCGAAGCCCATCACATATCAGAGGCCATATCTTACAGGAGCCTGGACAGGAATTTGTGGGGCTAAATCTATGAATCTAACCAGGTTAGAAAGGAAGTATTTATTTTGCCGGTTCGGCAAGGATCGCGTTCGATATTTCATACGTCTTGATCATCTTCAGGACAAGACGTTTTGGCACCTCGCCCCTGCCCCGCAAAAGATAATAATATTCACGGGCTGTTTCCAAACCGTCAAGTTTCACCGGCTCCAACCATGTCATCCTGTTCCGCATTATGTAATAATTCACGCTCGGCTTGAACAGATGGTTTATTCCTATCCTGCATCTGCCGGGTATTTCCTTAGTTTGCATATTTATTTTGCAGATAGTACCCATGGCGTCTTTCGTCGACGCGTCGTATCTCCACTGATGGAAATAGCCGATATTCAGGCACAGCATGTTATGAACGAGCGCCGCGAATATCAAGATACAAAATACGCCCTTGTAAAGTACCCGGCAAACAACGTTTTTACCTCCATTGACATATTCCCACAATATCAGGAGAAAAATAATATACAACGGGACCAGGTATATCGCGATCCTGTCCGTTGGATATTTGATATCAAGAAAAAAGAATTGGGATTTTATGCATGCGGCAATGAGGAACAATATTGATGCCAGCGCCAGAAGATATCTGTTTAACGGTTCCGCCATTTTTTTATTCACATAATTAAAGAGCAAAATAATAACTGCCGACGCAAACGATATGAAGATCACCGAATCTGTAAACCATATCATGTCAATATTCGCATATCCCTTTCCATAAAAATAATACCGCAGGATGCTGTCAACTGTATCGACCCAAAAACCCGCTGTTCCCCCATATTCCGCAACACCCTGAAAAATCGCTTTTAAGGCCGACGGCGGATATACGATCATCAAAAAAAGCGCCGCAATAACGACGGGAAACATTATTCTTATTATTCCTTTTATCTCAATAAAAAACATAACGGCGATTACCGCGATAAAGACATTTAAAAAGGACAGGTTAGACAATACAGCCAATGTCAGCATTGCAACAGACGCTGCATTATATCCTGTGTTCTTTCGGGTATCCCGGCATTCTATCCTCTTCAGTAAAAAATAAAGCGCCGCTGCGGTGAAGCCTATGCCGATGGAATAACCTCTGGCGCATGAGAAGAAATCGAGTAAAAAAGGATTTGACGCGGCCAGGAGGAAGCCGACAGCAAACCTTCCTCCCTTCAAAAACATTTTCAATATATTGAAAATGCTTACCAGATAAATGGCGTGCCCTGCCAGGGCCGGTATCCGTATAACGAATTCCGAATTCCCGAAAAAGTGAGCAAGGACCTTGATAGCTAGCGTATTGAGCAGATGGTTATTTGATCCCACAGGGCCCTCGAAGGAAAAAATATGCTTCAGGCTGCCGCAGGAATGATACAGGTAAGTCCACGCCTCATCAAACGATAGAGACAGATTATATGCGCGCATGCAGGTATAGGCAAAAAAAGCCGCTCCCGCCAGGATGGCGATATTCTCATATAAGTCTCTTTTCCGTATCATCTATACCTGACCTTCATCGCTAATATCAAAAGTATAAAAAATAGCGTGACACAATTGGCTATGATGATGGGGCGTTCGCCTATGGTTATACCGTATATCAGCCACAACAGGACCCCGAGAGAAAAAATAAGGAACATCAGTATAGACAGATCTTTGGCATTCTTGGTCTTATATATTTTTATTATCTGCGGTATGAAAGATATTGTGGTAAGAGTCCCGGCGATAATACCTATAGTGAAACTATCCATATGGCTTATCTCCTGATATAAAATAAATTCACGAACAGATAAAACACCGCCAGTAAAGCGCAGGCGTACGCAAAAAGGTCGCCATAGGCGGTATAGAAAGTCCTGGTGTTCGTCAATATCATCCCGTTAACCGCGACGCCGTTCACGAAGAGGTCCCTGCCGAGCTCCTCTACCCTTTTAACTATACGTCCCTTCTGGTCTATAAAACAGGATAATCCTGTATTGGCGGCCCTTACGACATTCAACCTGTTCTCGACGGCCCTGAATACGGAACTCTGGGCATGCTGGTAAGGCGCGCTCGTATTTCCGAACCAGGCGTCATTGGTGATGACTACCAAAAAGTCCGCGCCGCTGTGCGCAAATTGCCTGACAAGCCCGGGGAAGATATCCTCGAAACATATAAGGCAGGAAAAACTCACCTTCTTTACCAGCCTCCTGACATAATCCTTATCTCTGGAGCTCCTCTGCGTAAATACCTTAAAGACCGTATAGTCTTTTCCTCCCCTGAAATCGCCTATGGGGTTGGGAGCGAAATTTTCGACGAATGAGAGGATGCCTTTGAACGGCAGATACTCGCCGAACGGCACGAGATGGATCTTATCATACCGGCCTGAAATCCCGCCTTCCTCATCGAATAATACAGCGCTGTTATAATACGCGTCAGGCAAAGCTGGATCTTCTCTTGGGGCGCCGACAAGAAGCGGTGTCCTGACCCCTTTGGCAAGAGCCTCTACGCGTCCAAACAGGTCGTGCTCACTCTCCAGGAATCCGGGCACCGATGTCTCAGGCCAGATTATCAAGTCAACTTCCTCTTTTGCCGCGTCTTTTGTAAGACTTTCGTACTTACCTAATATTTCCTGCCTGAAACTCGCGTCCCACTTCTCTGTCTGGGGAATATTGCCCTGCACGACGGCTGCATTAAAAATTTCTCCCGTAAATATATTCTTTACCCTTATTATTCCGTATGCAAGCGAGACAAAAATAAGAATCAGCGCTATGCCCAGGATCGGCGACGAGTATTCCTTTTTCCGCAAGTCCTTTATGGTGAGAAAAATTGCCGCGTTGGCCATCATAACGAGAAAGCTCACCCCATAAGCGCCTGTGATATCGGCGATCTGTATAACGGGTAGGCAATTACTCTGGGAATGGCTTAGCAGGGCCCATCCGAAACCGCTGAAGACATTTGAACGGGTGAGCTCCAGCGCCACCCATGCCGCGGGCGCAAAAAATAATACCGCCAATGGTTTCGACCTTCCCATGACAAAGGAAAGCGCCGAGCCAAATAATGCGAAATATAGCGCAAGATAGGCGGCCACTATGATCATGCCGGGAAGCGTCACATGGATAAGCCAGTAGATGGTCCCCAGGAAGAAAAGGAATCCGGTAATATAGGATATGAGGAATGACTTAAGCGGTTTCCGGCCGTCTATCGCGAAAAAGAGGGGCACAAACGCTATCCAGGCAAGAGGCCATAAATTGAAATTCGGGAATGCAAGTATTTGAAGAGATGCAGATACTACGGCAAGTACAAGCTGAAGGCTTTTTCTCATTTTCCGCAGCACTTTTTATATTTTTTACCGCTCCCGCACGGGCAAGGCTCATTCCTTCCGACTTTAGGCTCTTCCCTTTTATAAGTCGGCACTTTCTCCTGCGGCAATTGTCCTTCATAAGGCCCGGTAAAAGATCCCCCTTCCGGAGATTGCGATAACGGCACGTCCTGGAATTGCGCCTTCTCTTCATGCATAGTATTCTGCTTGCTGAGATCGAATACAGCCGCTTCCTTCTCTTCCTTCACTGCCTTTATCTTGAAGAGGTACTCCAGCGTCTCTTCTTTAATCCTCTCTATCATGTCCATGAACATGGAGTAAGCCTCATGCTGGTATTCCACCAGTGGATCGCGCTGGCCATACGCCCTTAATCCTATGCCTTCTTTCAGGCTGTCCATGGCATACAGGTGGTCCTTCCATCTCGAGTCGACGACCTGAAGAAGTATCATCTTTTCCAGGTACCTGGCCATCTCGCTGCCTAAAGCGGTTTCCTTCTCTTCGTAACGCTTTTTCATCAATTCCAGGACCGCATCCTTGACCTCGGGTATCCTCATCTCCTCCATGTTAAGTTCGTTCGTCTTGATAGAGAACCTCAGCTCGACATACTGCCTGAACCCGTCGTAATCCCATCTATCGGCGCTCACCTTTTCATTGAGGTATGTATCAACAGCTCTGTCGAGCACCTCTTCCATTATCTCATAGATATATTCCTTGAGGTCCTTCCCCGATAATATCTTTTTCCTCTCGTCGTATATGACCTCGCGCTGCCGGTTCATAACGTTGTCGTATTCCAGAAGGTGCTTCCTTATCTCAAAGTTATGCTGTTCCACCCTCTTCTGCGCGGTCTCAATAGCCTTCGTGATAAACGGATGTTGTATGTCCTGTCCTTCCTCCATCCCGAGCTTGTCCATTATGAGTTTTATCCTGTCCGAACCGAATATCCTCATCAGGTCGTCTTCCAGGGACATATAGAACTTGCTCGAACCGGGATCGCCCTGCCTGCCGGATCGTCCGCGCAACTGGTTGTCTATGCGTCTTGCTTCATGCCTCTCTGTGCCCAGGACATGAAGGCCGCCTTTTTCCGCTACATCGTCGCCCAAGACTATATCCGTTCCTCGGCCGGCCATATTCGTAGCTATAGTGACGGAATACTTCTGTCCCGCGTTCGCTATTATCTGCGCTTCCTGTTCGTGGTATTTTGCGTTCAGGACATGATGCGGGATACCCATCTTTTTCAGGAAATTGCTTAAGGTCTCTGATTTCGATATAGAGATCGTACCGACCAGGACGGGCCGGCCTATCTTATAAAGCTCGGCTATCTCCGCGCACGCGGCGTTGAACTTCTCTCTCTCTGTCTTATATATTACATCGGGGTGATTAGTCCGGCTCATAGGCTTGTTCGTAGGCATTACTACTACGTCGAGGCCGTATATCTTCGCGAATTCCGCGGCTTCAGTCTCCGCGGTGCCTGTCATGCCGGCAAGCTTCCGGTACATCCTGAAATAATTCTGGAATGTGATGGTCGCAAGCGTCTGGTTCTCCCTCTCGATCTTAACGCCCTCTTTCGCCTCAACTGCCTGATGGAGGCCGTCCGACCACCGCCTGCCCGGCATAAGCCGGCCGGTAAATTCATCCACTATGAGGACTTCCCCGTCTTTGACGACGTAGTCTACGTCATTCTTATACAGGACGTGGGCCCTTATGGCCTGCCGTATGTGATGTTCCCATTCCGACTGGATATCGTCATATAGATTTTTAACGCCGAGCATCTCCTGGCACCTGACAACGCCTTCCTCGGTAAGATTTGCGGTATGGTTCTTCTCGTTGACTATATAATCTATGCCCTTCTCTATGTCCAGCCCCTTATGCTTGGCCTCGATCTCTTCTTTGTCCGTTATTATCTTGCCTTTCAATTTCGGGACTATCTTGTTGATGATATAATATTTGTCCGTCGATTCCTCGGCGGGACCGGATATGATGAGCGGCGTCCTGGATTCATCGATCAGTATGGAATCGACCTCGTCTACGATCGCGTAGTTAAGCGGCCTCTGGACCATCTCCTGTTCGCTGACCACCATATTATCCCTCAGGTAGTCAAAACCGAATTCGTTGTTCGTGCCGTATGTGATATCGCAGGCGTATGCCGCTTTCCTGTCCCTGGGATGCATATCGTGCTGTATGACGCCGATCGTCAGCCCCAGGAATTCGTATATGGGCCCCATCCAGTTCCTGTCCCTCTTCGCGAGGTAATCGTTCACCGTCACGACGTGCACGCCTTCGCCGGTTAACGCGTTCAGGTATACCGGAAGGGTAGCGACAAGGGTCTTCCCTTCGCCTGTGGCCATCTCGGATATCTTTCCCTGGTGAAGGACGAGCCCGCCCATCAGCTGGACATCAAAATGGCGCATCTTCACGGTCCGTTTCGCGGCTTCGCGCACTACCGCGAACGCCTCCGGTAATACGCCCTCAAAGATCCTGTTCTTTGAATCGCGCAGCTTTCTCTTGAGCTTCTCCTTTTCATCGGGCGAAGTGGAACTTAAGAATATCTCCTCCAATCCTTTTATCTCATCCGCGAGCTCTTCGCGGGCCCTGGTTATCCTTGCTCTGAATTCGTCTGTCTTGGCGCGCAGCTGGGTGTCGGACAGTTTGGAAACGGCCTCTTCATGAGAGTTTATCGCGTCTACTGTCGGCCGCAGGACCTTCACGACCCGTTCATTTTGGGTACCTATTATTTTCTTAAGAATAAAATTGATCATACGTTATCCTGTTACGCAACCTTTCCTTGTCTCCACTTCAAATACGCCTCTATAAACTCATCGAGCTCGCCGTTAAGGACGGCCTCGGCCTTGCCCGTCTCATAACTTGTCCTGTGGTCCTTTACCATCGAGTAAGGATGAAGTACATAAGACCTGATCTGGCTTCCCCATGCGATCTCCTTTTTAGCGTCGTAAGCGTTCTCAATCTCTTTTGCCTTCTTCATCCGTTCTTTTTCATAAAGTTTTGCCTTTAATATCTTCATCGCCACAGATTTATTCTTGAGCTGAGACCGCTCGTTCTGGCACTGGACGACTATCCCCGTCGGCATGTGCGTTATCCTTACGGCGGAATCGGTCTTGTTGACATGCTGGCCGCCCTTGCCGCCGGCGCGGTATGTGTCTATCTTAAGCTCCGCTTCTTTTACATCCACCTGTATGTCATCCGATATCTCCGGGATGACGTCTATGGACGCGAAAGAGGTATGCCTCCTCTTATTTGAATCAAAAGGCGATATCCGCACAAGGCGGTGTACGCCCGACTCCGACTTTAAATATCCGTAGGAATATTCGCCCTTCACCAGCATGGTCGCGTTCTTGATGCCGGCCTCTTCACCGGAAAGCTGGTCGGTCACGCTGATCTGGCGGCCCCTGGCTTCAGCCCATTTAACATACATACGCAGGAGCATCGCCGCCCAATCACACGACTCGGTTCCGCCCGCGCCCGCGTTGACGCTCAGGATGGCATTATTCTTATCGGTTGGATCGTTTAAGAGGGTCTTGAACTCAAGGTCGTCTATCTTGCGCCTGAGCTTGGATATGTCCTTTTTGAAATATTCGAGAGATTCCGCGTCCTCCGGCCCCGCGATCCCGATGACATCTTTCATCTCCTTAAGCTCTTTTTCGATGTCCGCCACCGGTTCCGTGACCGTCTTCAGGTCTTTCAGCTCCTTAAATACCTCCTTAGACCTCGATTCATCATTCCAAAATTCGGAACCCGACGCTTCGCCTTCGAGGACCTTGGCCCTTGACATCTTTTTATCAACGTCAAAGATACCTCCGCAGATCCCTCATCTTCTCTTCCAGAAACTTCAGTTCTTCAAATATCTCTTCTATCATTAATTCCTCGCAATATCCAAGGTGTAATTAAGCGATTCTGAAGTAAGATAAACTTGGCGATTAAGTAATTAAGTCGTGCTTAATCGCTACGCGTATTCTACCAGCAGAATCGCTAAGCGGGTCAGACTGGCAAATCGCTTAATCACCTGCATGTCGCTATACTGGATTATAACAATGTTTTCCGTTGCCGTCAATGGCTTCACGCCTAAGCAGCCGCGCTTTCATGGCAGAGCCCTTAGCATACCCGCCTATAGAGCCGTCCGACTTTATGACACGGTGGCACGGGATCTCGCCCGGGTAGGGGTTCTTATTGAGCGCATTGCCTACAGCCCTGCAGGCTCCCGGCGCAAGCGCCTCTTTTGCGACCCATTTGTATGTCCTAACCTCGCCGGACGGTATCCTGCATACAGCCCTGTAAACCCTCTTTTCGAATTCACTGAAATCTTTATCTTTTAAAATATCCGATAACGCTCCGCGCCGATCTTTCATCTATGCCTTTCACCTGTAAAAGCTCATCAAGGCTTGCCGCCTTTATCCTGTCCACCGACCCGAAATGATTGATAAGCAGTCTTTTGCGTTTTGATCCTATCCCGCTTATAGCATCGAGTTCAGACGCCTCTATCTTCTTAGACAACAGACTCTTATGATAAGTTATCGCGAACCTATGGGCCTCATCCCTTATCCTGTCCAGCAGATGGAGCGTCTTTGACTCCTTAGGAAGCGTAACGGGTTCCTTCCTGTCTTTCAGGTAAATATGTTCGGATTCGCCGCCTGAAGGCCTGCGCTCCGCAGGGCGGACCTGCCCACCTGCAAGTGCTTCCCTTTTGGGCAGGCGGGCCTGCTTTGCTATGCCGATAGCCGGTATCCGGGAGAGCCCGAGTTTTTCAAGCTCATCCAAGACAGCCGAAAGGTGCCCCTTTCCGCCGTCTATAAGTATGAGGTCCGGCAGGCCTTTCATCTCCCGCAAAAGCCTCGAATATCTCCTGCGCACCAGTTCGCGCATCATCGAGTAATCGTCTATCGCATCGACCGTCTTTATCCTGAACTTCCTGTATTCGTTCTTCCTGGGCCTTCCTTTGTAGAAATATATCATCGAACCGACAGCGGACTTTCCCATTATGTTTGAAACGTCGAACGCTTCTATCACATCGAGCGGCCCTTTCACATCCAATATATTCTTAAGCTCTTCTATCTCCCCCGATGGCGCGTAATCGACCGCCTTTTCTCTTATAGAGCCGAGCGCCTCAAGCCTAATCTTGATCCGGGCGGCCTCCTCGAACCTTTCGGCCCTTGAGGCTTCAGCCATCTTTTTCGATAACAGCGATAGAAGCTCCGGCCTCTTGCCCTCCAAGAACATCTTCAATTCCGACACGATCTCGCCATAACCGGAATCGTCTATCTTGCCTTCGCACGGCCCGAGACATTGTCCGATATGATAATAGAGGCATACACTTTTGGGAAGCTTGCCGCAGCTTCTTAAAGAAAATACCTGGCGCAGACCCAGTAAAGCCTGACGCAGCAGCGTAGCGTCGCTGTAAGGTCCGTAATATATGCTCCCGTCATCCTTCTTCTGCCTGGATATGAAAAGACGCGGATATTTTTCATTGATCGTCAACTTGAGCATGGGATAACTCTTATCGTCCCTGAGCGCCACGTTATATTTCGGGGCCAGCTGCTTTATGAGGCTGTTCTCATATATCAGAGCCTCTGCCTCTGTGGACGTAGGGATACAGGAGATATCCCTGACCTTATCTACCATGATCTCGATCCTCTCCTGCAGCCGCCGGCTCGGCCTGAAATAAGATGAGACCCTTTTACGCAGGCTTGACGATTTGCCCACATACAGGACTATGCCGGATCCGTCCTTCATTAAATATACGCCCGGGGTGTCCGGGAGGGTTTTTATCTTCTCTTTGATGTCCATGCGATAAAGTCTCTTGCCTCCTTGACGTTAAACAAAAAACAGGCCGCGAAAAAAACCATACCTCCTATCAACAAGGAGACGATAAGGCTGAAAATACCGAAATCGGCCGTCCTGACGACAAATATCTTTACTGCAACTCCCATAGCGACAGACGCATACAATACCCGGAGGAAAGAATCTACTATGCTCCTGGTCCCGAAATCGCCCAGTTTCTTCCTGAGGAGGATAAACAGGGCCACGAAATTGAATGTGGCCGATATCGACGTGGCAAGCGCCAGTCCGCCCAACTTCAGATGCCGCATAAGAGCGAGGCTCAGGATGATGTTTATTATAACGGCCGCAAATGCCGTCTTCACCGGAGTCATGGTGTCGTGCATGGAATAAAAAGAGGTGACAAGGAGTTTTACTCCTCCGTAAGCCAGCAGCCCGAATGAATAATAGAAGAGCGCGCTTTGCGTAATGGCTGTAGAGTAAGAAGTAAATTCGCCTCTTTCAAAGAGTATCCTTATTATGGGCTCACCCAGGACCGCAAGGCCTATCCCGGAAGGCACCATTATCAGGAATACCATCCTGAGCGAAAAACACAAAGTATCTTTGAACCTCTCAATGTCATTTTTTGCGAATTCCTCGCTCATCTTCGGGAGAGCCGCCTGGGCGAGCGCGATGCCGAATATCCCGAGCGGGAATTGTATAAGCCTGTTGGCGTAATAAAGGGCCGCGACGCCGCCGGAGCCGACTATCCATGCCAACGAGGCTAATATTGTGTCGACAAATATATTTATCTGGTATACGGCTGTGCCGATCGTCCTCGGGACGAGCAATCTGCCTATCCTCGAAACAGCCGCGTGACGGAAACCCTCCTTAAAATCGATCTTTATCCCGTTCCTGTACAGGAACGGGATATTCAATCCAAGCTGGAAAACCCCGCCTATGAGCACGCCTATCACGAGCCCCATAACACCTATCCTGGGACAGAACCAGACAGCCGAACCTATGAGCGCGATATTTAAAAGCGCCGGACCGAACGCGGGACCGGCAAAGTGTTTCATGGCGTTCAATACACCCATCGAATACGCTGTTAGGCCTATAAGTATGAGATATGGGAATATCACCCTGTTCAGGGTCACGGTGAGATTGAATTTGTCCGGCTCTGCGGTAAACCCGGGCGCAATAAGCCGGACGATCACGGGCGAAAATAATATACCGAGGATCGTGAGAACGGAAAGGACTACGAACGAGATATTGAACAGTATTTTGGATACACGTAAGAACTCTTTTTCATCGTTAAGCGACCTGTATTCTGTAAGCACGGGCACTATAGCCGAATTAGTCGCTCCTTCTCCGACAAGGTCCCTGAGGCTGTTAGGTATCCTGAAAGCCACTACGAATGCTTGAGCACCGAGGCTAGTCCCGAAGTAATTCGCTATTACTATATCCCTTACGAAGCCAAGGCCCCTGGATAAAGCGGTAGCTATGCCTATTACACCCGTTGATTTTATAAGAGTGGCTTTGCTCACCCTTCACCTTCTCCTAATGTCCTGCCCTTCTTTAGAAGGTGCAGGACTAATAGTTTTAGATTGACCTTTAAAGGATTAAATGATACAATTTGTTCCTTAGTAATAACAAAAAGGAGAACTAAATTGCCAAGAAAAAAAGCAGCCTACAAGGCTATCAGGAAATCGAAACTGCGCCGCTTCAAGAACATATCGACAGTCTCTGAATTAAGGAGCTTATCGAAAAATTTTGAGAAGTTCATCTCCCAAAAGAAGCTCGATGAGGCCAAGAAGATGATCGGTACGCTCGTCTCAAAAATAGACAAGGCCGCTTCAAAAGGAGTAATAACAAAAAATAACGCTTCCAGGAAAGTCGCCCGCCTTATGAAGAAGCTCTCGTCGCCGGAAAGGTCCCGCCCGGACTCAAACTAGGGGCGGGATAAACATAGTCTTATGATCGCGAACTCCAGTACGGTTTTTGGGTCAAATTTTGTCCTCTTTATATCCAGATCAGCCTCTACTAGAATGTCTATCTTTGAACGTATGCGGGAGATATCCAGCCGGTTCATATGTTCGAAAAAATCCGCCTGATAGCGTCTGCCAATTTTTAGAGTGCCGGCTATAGCGTATTCCGATTGCCCTGCCATCTGGAGCGCTTTTGCCCTGACCAGCCTCCTGAGGTACCAGCACAAAAGGCCTATTATTTCATAGTGCTTCTTACCCGTCAACGTCAGGTCCGATACTATCCTGAGCGCATCTTCAACCTTATTCCGTTCGATGGCGTCGGTCAGCTCGAAGGCCGATACTATAAGGCTTTTACCGACGACCTCCTCGACGTCTGAGGCCTTTATAACAGGCCTTTCGCCTGCAAAAGCTATCAGCTTTTCCAATTCCTGACTGATCGACAGCATGTCCGAGCCTTGCAATTCCCTCAGCATCTCGATGGCTTCAGGCTCTATCTCTTTTTTACCGCGCGATGACAGGAAACCCCTTATCCATGAAGCGGACTCAAATCCTGCAGGGTCCTTGAACCTGCGGATATCGACACTGCCTGAAAACCGCTCCAGATCTTTTGAGTTGGGATCGTTTTTGGATTCCAAAATAAGGCAGGCGGATCTTGACGGTCTTTTTATGTAATCGGTAAGGCGGGCCTTGAACTCATCTTCCAGTCTGTCGAAGCCCCTCACAAGGGCCACTCTTTTCGGCGCCCGGAACGGCAGTGTGCTCAGATAGTCGAATATTTCTTCCGCGCCGGTTTCATCTCCGTAAAACACTTTATAGTCGAGCTGCCGCGCGGACGTATCCAGGATAGAAGAGACCAGGGCCTCTATTGCCTTCTCTTTTGAATAAGTATCACTGCCCGCAAATAAAGATACCGGGTATCCTCGGTCTACCATGCCTCAACGGTTCTTTCCACTACCCTGCGCGCCAGGTCCGCGATCGCGTCTTTGATGGCGCTTGCTTCTGTTTTGGCGAGGCCCCCGGATGTAGTATAGGTGGTTTCTCCGGTAAAGCCCTTTTCGGTCCATACGGTCTTGCCGGCCTTAACATCTTCAAGGCTGATATCCACTATGATCTTTATCCTGTACTCCTCAACGTTATCGTTGGTATCATACCTCAACGCTTCCCGCCTGAAATCCGTCATATCCCCTATTAATATGAGATCGGAGCCTTTATCGGAATGGATAGCCAGGTTGCCGTCATCCAGGAACTTATCGATCACGGCTTTTGTCAGTTCGATCTCCATGCCCGGCCTGTAACCTCTATACATCCGCACGTTGTTCTGCTCAGCGGTCACGGGGATGCTGTTCTTGAAATTATCCACATGCAGCGTCTTATAATTGGACGGAAGGAGAGAGCGTGTAGTGTACCCGCATCCGCCTGCGCAAAAAATAAACGCCAGGCACAAAATGCCGGCGCACTTCGCGATTGATGTCTTCATTTCTTCACCTTCATATTTAAGCTTTCGATCTTGGCCCTTGCTTCCTCCACAAAATAGCTTTCAGGAAACCTGTCTACGATATCCTGGTAATATATTATAGCGCTCGGATAGCGTTTCAACCTTTCGTAAAAGCGGGCCGTCATCAGCGATTTTTCCGCGTTCTTGTCCTTCAGGCGCTGGATGGTCTTTTCGGCCTCTCTAGACAACTCCTCATCTCTGTTTTTGTTTGAAAACTCCTCGAAAGCTCTTATGGCCTTATCGGTGGGTTCTAAATCATATGCCGGCTTAAGTGACGCCATATAAGCGCAATGAGCCGTTTCGTATTGCGCGCGTTCCGCGAACTTTGAGTCCGGATAATCGTCTCCTATCCTCTGGAATGCCACTATGGCCTCGTCATAACGCTCGGAACGTTTAAGGGCCTCTCCCAGCCTGAATTGCGCCTCATCCGCCAGTCTTCCGTAAGGAGCGTCATCAACGACCTTTCTATATATCTCGACCGACCTGTCCAAAGAAGTCATTATATCCGTGCCCAGGACTTTCGGATTGTCTTTACTTTCGTATATATTCCCTATGTTGAATTCCCTGGCTATTATCTCCTCCAGATTTTCTATCTGCGGATAATTATCTATGGTTTTTTGATAATTCTGGAATGCGATATAATACTTGCCCATATTCTCGTAGCATAAACCCGCGTAATATTGCGCCTTTGAGGCGTATTCGGAATATTCGTAGTTCTTCACCAGCTTTTCGAATTCCGAGGCCGCTTTCTTGTAATCTTTCGAATCATAAAAACTCATAGCCCAATCGAACTGTTCTTTCGGGCTATCCTTAACGGCATGCTTGGGATTTACGAACTTTTTAGTCTCGGGCGTCCACAACCAATAGGCTGAAGCGGTATTTGCGAAAATCGACACTGCCGCCGCCAATATGATTACGGTATATAATTTTATTTTCATGGTATATCCGTTAATTAAATGACACGACTTTTAACGGTTGGATTATACCATGTAAGAGGACGGATAGTCAACGTAATCTGAGACAGATACAGGCGGCTTGGGAGGAAAGATGGTTACGGTATTCGAAGGGGAGAGTCTATGTTCAGCGACTCATGGATAAAATTCAGGATCATCTTCTTGTCTTCTTTGGTCATTTCCAGAAATTGATTGCCTACTTCATACTGATCGCCTACGGGAAGTTTTCTTATCCAAGCCACTTTAGATATCGCCTTCACCGGCTTCGGCGCGGCGGGCAATTCCAATTCAACGACAAGACGGCACGCCAAAGAGATAAACTGCGACGTCTTAAAGCAGATACCCCCTTCGCTGATATTTCTCGTCAGCGATCCGGTGGAGGATTCTCCGCTTTTCCTGAGGTTTCTATATTGCACAGGTATAACAGATTCAACCCTCTTATACCTTCTCTCGTCTTCCACACTCTGCCTGATATTATCCACGTAGGATACACTTCTCCTTCGCGTTAAGGTAATATAAATTCTATAATTTACAATAAATTTACCATATAATACATCATTTGTCAAGATAAGGAATAAAAAAGTTAGTTTTTATTCAATTTAGCTACCCTTATTAAAAACCGCTTTGGATCTGCCAGAAGTGTCACTGCTCCAACATCTTTTGTATCATAAACCATTGTATTCAAATGTGTTGTGTATTTTGCGACGCTTTCCGAAGAGGATTTTTTATCATGCGCCGCTCCGGAACTCACCACACATATCTTCGGAGAAACATTCCGGAAAAAAGTTTCAACTACAGCATCGTCTCCCATCTTCCCGCCGTGATGCGGCACCTTCATTACATCAGACCTTAGAAATCCGCCGTAAGAATTCAACCTCTCTACCGATCTTCCGGTCACATCGGCGCAGAATAATACGCTCGAGGACTTAAATAAAAGTTTCATCACGATGGAATTTTCGTTGGAATCCGACAGGCCTTCTGTTTTTTCAGGGTTCAACACTAAAAAAGAGGCAGAACCCGAAAGATCTATCATGTCGCCTTCGCGAACAACCAGATGCGGTATGCCGCGGTCTTTGATGATCCTGGAATACTCACCGTGCAGCTTTCCGCCGGACGGCGAAGCGCCGTTATCGATAACGCATCCTACTTTAAAATTCTTCAATATATAGATTATGCCGCCGATATGGTCCTCGTGAAAATGCGTGACGATGACCGCGTCAATATTGGTTATACCTTTACTCCACAGGTACGGCGCGACGACAGCCTCTCCGACATCGAACCTGTTCTCTTCACCGCCGCTGCCGCCGTCTATCAGGATTTTGCCTTTCCCTGGCAGTTCTATTAAAGCGGAGTCCCCGTGGCCCACATCGAGAAAAGTCACCTTTGGGTATTCACGCCCGGCGATTAAAACTCCTTGCCAGATAAAGAAATTCGCCGCCGCCAATAAGACCATTAAGATGTATTTCCTGCGCGTCTTTCGCCTTCCGAGTGAAAACTCTTTGGGTATAAGGACCAGGGATATCAGCGCGTAATAGGAGATGATTAAACCGGCGGGAATATTGCCGAACCTGAAATAAGAAAACGGCAATCCGGCGATATAATGGTTGATTGAAAACAAGACCGCGTCGATCGTACTCAATACCTCCGCGAGAATAGCGGCCATGAATCCGGATATCCCTGCCGTCAACAGGAACAAGAACGACACGGCAATCAGCAGAAAAAGCGCCGGAATAGCGATGAGATTTGCCAATACGGATATAGGAGAAACTATGTTGAAATAAGATACGACCACAGGCCACGTTCCGAGCCAGGCGGCTATAGAAACTGATATTCCTTTTAAAATGTACAGCCTTGCTTTAGCAATGAAAGTGTCCGGCTTGATATCGCTCATTCCAAATGCTTTGTCTATTTTCGGGCCAAAAATGACTATGCTGCCCAAAGATACGAATGAGAGCTGAAAACTCGGGTCGAACAACTCTTTTGGGTTATACAAAAGTATCACAAGCGCCGCGACGGCCAGGGAATTCAGCACATCGGCGTCCCTGTTTACCAGGTATCCGGCCGCGAGGATAGAGAACATTATGACGGCTCTTACGACTGGCGGATTTGAGCCTGACGCAAAAGTATAGACGGTCAGGAATACGACCGTAAGTATAAGATTAAGTTTTTTAGGGACTCTTAAGGCGCCAAGTAATGCCAGTATCACGGCCCCTATCAGCGCTATATGAAGGCCGCTTATCGCCAGTATATGCACGGTTCCCGTCTTGACAAAGTCATCTTTCACGCCTTTTCCAAGGCCGGTTCTGTCGCCTATAAGGATGGCTTTTAAAAAACCGTTGTGAGGCCCGGTAATATATTCATCTAAATATGAATTGATCTTATTGTGCAGGGCATAGGCCGCCCTCTTGACGATACCGGCGCGGGCGCGGCCCGTCTTTTCACAGACGAAATCTTTATTCGTCTTGAGCGAAGAATATATCCCTCTTAAGGCCATATATTCGGAGTAATCGAACAACCCGGGATTTTTCAGCGAGGTTATCTTTGATATCAGCCCTTCAAGCACCACCTCATCGCCATAACGGAATGACCCGGCGTTTTTGGAGTAGCATATGACCCTAAGGATACCTCTTGCTTTATTCCATCCCGAAGCGTCCTTCAGTGACATCACATCGAGATCGAAGGTCGTTTTATCCGTCCCATAAAATGACTCGCCGGCGACAGGATCTCCGGCGACGGTGCCTCTGACGAATATCCTATTAGGGCCGCCTGAAACGAGTGTGGATATGTGGTCGGAAGGCAGGATAATTGAATTCTGGTAAAAGGCCATCCCCAGAAACAGCATCGCCAGGTAAATACCAAGGTGTGATGCAGACTTTATTCTGGAAAATATTAACGTCAGAAGAACGGAACATAATACAACGGGCAGGGTCAGGATAAACGGAAGGTTGAACGACCTTGCGGCAATAATACCGACGGAGAAAAATATCGCCAGATACAGCGCGGGTCTCTTAGCCCCGCCCTTTCTTGCCAAATCTTTATCTGGATTAGAAAGGGCGGGGTTCATTCTACTGTTATATTGTCTTTAATCTTTTCAAAAAAAGCGGGCCCTATTCCTTTCACTTTCTTGATATCTTCGACGTAGGTAAACGAGCCCTCAGACGAGCGGTATTCTATTATACGGTCCGCCATGACGGGCCCCACGCCTTTCAGCTTCATAAGCTCTTCCCGGCCGGCGGAGTTTATGTCGACCTTTACTCTGCGAAAGGAGGTCTCTTCAGCGTCAGAACCCCGGTCTCTGACCCCTGTATCAAAACTGCGCATCTTTACCGCAATGGGCCGCCCTGACCTTTTATGGGCGCTTACGGCAAGGCCGAGCAAGAGCGACAGTATAAGAAAGATGATTATGTAACGTTCGATTTTTTCCAGATTGAACATCAGACTACTATGTTGACCAGTTTTTTGGGAACTATGATGAACTCTCTTATGGCTTTTCCCCGTATCCAAATTTCTAATTTAGGATCGTCCAGGACTGTCTTTTTAAGATCCTCTTCTTTTATGTCAAATGGGACTTCCACCCTGGACCTGACCCTGCCGTTCACCTGCACGGCTATCGTCAGTACCGCGTCTACGACCGCGGCCTTATCGTATTCGGGCCAATCGCATTTGAATATACTGTTCGTCTTTCCAAGAGAGTGCCACATCTCTTCGGCTATATGCGGCACAAACGGCGAGAGGAGCATTACGATGACCTCAACGGCTTCAGCGAGCACCTTCGGGCGGTCATTATCCGTTGCGGGAGCCTCCGCTATCACGTCATACGCCTGGTTTACCAGCTCCATTATTGAACTTATAGCTGTATTAAAATGAAAACCGCCGTCCAGGTCTTCGGTTACCTTTTTTATAGTCTGATGGGCTTTCTTCTTTAATGCCGCTTCCTCTTTCGTCAATTCTTTACTGTCAACTATCGACTTCGAACTATGAACTTTTTCTACAAGCCTCCAAACTCTTCCCAGGAACCGGTATGCCCCTTCCACGCCTCTGTCGGACCATTCGGCGTCTTTTTCGGGCGGACCTATGAAAAGGGTGTAAAGCCTGACCGTATCAGCCCCGTAAGACGCTATCAAAGCGTCGGGGCTTACTACATTACCCTTCGACTTCGACATCTTTGCCCCGTCCTTGATTATCATCCCCTGGGTAAAGAGGTTCTTGAACGGCTCGTCAAAACCTATCGTTCCTATATCGCATAAGAACTTGGTGATGAACCTCGAGTACAATAGATGCAGTATCGCGTGTTCTATGCCTCCTATGTACTGGTCAACCGGAAGCCATTTGTTCACCAGGTCCGTATCGAACGGCCTGTCTTTCATATGAGGCGATATATAACGGAGGAAATACCAGCTCGAATCGACGAACGTATCCATCGTATCAGTCTCCCGCTCGGCGGGGCCATTGCACTTCGGACATTTGACGTTCACGAAGCCTTTGGCGAACTTCAGCGGAGATTCGCCCGTCGGGCGGAATTCGACGTCTTCGGGCAGCAGGACCGGCAGTTCCTTTTCAGGGACCGGCACGACCCCGCACTTTTTGCAGTAAATAATGGGTATCGGCGCGCCCCAATACCTCTGGCGCGATATGAGCCAGTCGCGGAGCCGGTACTGGACCGTCTTCCTGCCGTACTGTTTCTCTTCGAAATAAGCGGCGATCTTGACCATAGAGTCCCGCGAATTGAGGCCGTTGAACTGTCCCGAATTTATCATGACGCCCTCTCCGACATACGCCTCTTTCATGGTAGCAGCATTTAAATGATTTTCGGGATCGTCTATAACTACTTCTACCGGCAGTTTATATTTTTTTGCGAATTCAAAATCTCTCCGGTCATGCGCCGGCACAGCCATTATCGCGCCGGTCCCGTATTCCATGAGTATATAATTAGATACCCATATAGGCACCTTCTTCATGTTGACGGGGTTTATTACGTATTTGCCGGTAAATACGCCTTCTTTCTCCACATCTTCCTGCGACCGGGAGACCTTGGATTCATCGCGCATCTTCTGAACGGCCTTCAGTACGCCGGCTTCGTCTTTGCAGCCCTTGACAAGCCTGTCGACCAAAGGGTGCTCAGGAGCGAGCGCGATGAATGTAGCGCCGTAGATAGTGTCTACTCTGGTCGTATAACACTCCAATATATCGGCCATGCCGTCTATCTTGAAATCTATCCGGACGCCCTCGCTCCTGCCGATCCAGTTCGATTGCATTATCTTCACCCGTTCAGGCCATTCGGTCAGCTTCTCCAGGTCTTTAAGCAGCCTGTCGGCGTACTTCGTGATCCTGAAGAACCACTGTTCCAGCTCTTTCTGGTTCACTTCCGTCGAACATCTTTCGCATCCGCCGTTAACCACCTGTTCGTTGGCAAGGACCGTCTTGCATGAAGGGCACCAGTTAACATAGGCCTTCTTCTTATAGGCGAGCCCCTTCTCATAAAGTTTGATGAATATCCATTGCGTCCACTTATAGTAATCAGGAAGGCATGAGATCACTTCCCTGTCCCAATCGTATTCAACGCCCCATTGGTTGAGCTGCCTCTTCATCGTCTTTATGTTATTAAGGGTGGAGACCTTTGGATGTATGCCCCCCTTTATCGCGGCGTTCTCGGCCGGCAGGCCGAACGCATCGAACCCCATAGGCGCAAGGACATTAAAACCTCTCATCATCTTGTATCGCGCGACGACGTCGCCTATTATGTAGTTCCTGCCGTGGCCGACGTGGAGCGCCGCCGACGGGTATGGGAACATCATGAGGCAATAGTATTTATTTTTTGGATCGCCCGTATCTACGGTGAAAAGCCCTTTGTCCCGCCAGAACTTCTGCCACTTGGTTTCTATTGTATCGAAGGGATATAATTTTTCGTCGATCATTTTATCCTGCACATCCTTTTAGCCGCTGCCATGTTCTTTTTGTCGTCTTTGTCCGATTCCTTCGGCGTCTCCATGATGAACGCCGCATTCTTAAGTCCGGGATGGTTTATTATCCTTCCCAAAGCCTCGGAACCTATGTTGCCTTTACCTATATGCTGATGCCTGTCGACATGAGAGCCGGCAGGCGACAGGCTATCGTTAAAATGGACCACCTTGATGAGGTAGAGTCCGACCAACCTGTCAAATTCTTTAAGGGTCGCCTCCAGCCCTTTCTTCGTCTTTATATCATACCCGGACTCGAAAGTATGCGCCGTATCGAGGCATACGCCTATATTCGAAGGCCGACCCTGGCTTTCGATGATGCGCTTCAAGTGCTCGAACCTGTAACCTATCGACGAGCCGGAACCGGCGGTATTTTCCAGCAGTATTGTCGTCTCCGGCCTTGCCGATCTTATTATTTCATTAAGCGCTTTGGAAAACCTCTCGATGCCGCCGGCTTCGCCGCTGCCCACGTGACTTCCGAGGTGCGTCACGAAATATTCGGCACCGAGCAGGTCCGCTCTCTTCACGTCCTCGATATAAGCGTTTATAGACTTCTTATACAAAACATCGTCGGGAGTCGCGAGATTTATTATATACGGTATATGGACGACTACAGGTTTAATGTTATAATTCGACTTAAGGCGCCTGAATTCCGCAACGTCGGACTCTGCGAGCTTTGTCGCCTGCCACCCTCTTGGGTTACGGCTGAATATCTGCATCGTATTACAACCGAGAGATTTAGCGCGGTCGAGCGACTCGCAGATATTTCCGGCAATAGAGACATGAAGTCCGATACGTTTCATATGAGTCAGAGTTGGTGCTGGAGGTGGGACTTGAACCCACACGACCTTACGGTCACTGGTTTTTGAGACCAGCGCGTATGCCATTCCGCCACTCCAGCTAAATGTATTTCCAGTCAGCGTTTCAGGTATTTTGTGTCTTGCGCTGTTGCATTCGTTTTGCGCAAGACCACCTCGGCAAAATTTTCATTAGTTAAATTGGGGACACATCCAAACATAAGAATGTGTCCCTTGTTAAGGTCCTTCGTCGGCTATAAGTTTGACTACGGCCTCCTCAGGATCAAATTTTTCCATGCAGAGACTCGTGAAAAATTTGGTGGAGCTGACGAGAATCGAACTCGTGATTACACAATGCCATTGTGTCGTGATCCCTCTTCACTACAGCCCCATCTTATTTCGGTTTTCTTGAATAGTAGTAGGAATAGTAGCGGTAGTTCTCGCTATGGATAGAGATCTTATTGAGGACGATGCCGATGATCCTCGCCTTGGCGTCTTCGAGAAGTTTATGTATTCGCGGTAGTATCTTCTTCGATGTCTTCCCGCTCTCCAGGACCATGATGATGCCGTCCGTTATGCCTGAAAGTATGACCGCATCGGTAAGTATCGCTATCGGCGGAGTGTCTATAAGCACATAATCAAACTTTTTCATGGCCTCGTCGCAAAAAGTCTTCATCTTGTGGCTCGCAAGAAGCTCGGACGGATTCGGAGGATGGATGCCGCTCGGGACCAAGGCAATATTTTCAATGTCCGTCTTCTGCACCACTTCGCTAAATCCGGCCTGTCCCGACAGAAATGTGCTGAGGCCGGTCTCGTTCTCTTTCTTGAAAACCTCATGAAGCCTGGGATTGCGCATGTCGGCGTCTACGAGAAGGACCTTCTTCTGGTTCTGCGCTATGGCTATGCCGAGGTTACAGAGCGTCATAGTCTTCCCTTCCTGCGGGCCCGGGCTCGTTATAACTATAGTCCTCAAAGGGTTCTCTTCGGTCGAAGAGAACGCTATGCTCGTCCTGATAGACCTGTATGTCTCCGCTACGGGGTCTTTAGGCTGGGCATGGACAAATATATCTTTTTCAAGCTCGCCCATCTTCCCGCCCTGGTTGACCTTTGGAACGCTCCCCAGAAAAGGCCATTTAACAGTCTTGTCGATCTCGTGCGGCTCTTTTACCGTATCGTCCATGTATTCGAAGAAGAAGGCCAAAAAAACGCCTCCAAAAAGCCCTACCACTATGGACAGCAGGATATTAAATAACTTTTTTGGCCGCAGGGGGACAGGAGGCGTTACGGCAGGCGCGAGAACGCTGACGTTGTTCGCTTTCAAGCCTTCCAGGGCGTGCTTAAAATTATCCAGAAGCTTCTCTTCCTCGCTGTAATCATGCCTGAAAGACATCGACTTTTCTTTCTCAATGTTGTCGATGACCTCATCTATCTCTTTCTTCAGCCGGATCATTTCGGGATGCTTTTCTTTATATACTTTATTATATTCCGACAGCTTCGCGTCAAGCTTCAGGTATTCGTTCTTAAGAAGGTTCAGGAGCTCCGTTTTTGAGATGTAGTAGAGATTCCTTTTTACATATATCTCGGCTATCCTGTTGGCTATCTTAGCGGCAAGTACAGGGTCTTTATTTTCGACATAAAGGTCAAGAAGCCTGGTATCGCGCACCGGCTGCACGCTGATCGTCTTCATGAATTTTTTCAACGGCTCCTTGACGTTCGCGTAATCTTTCGTATTCGCAAGGCCGAACTCATCGAAAACCTTCTGCATTATCGGCGTCGACGTTATTATTCCCATCTGGCTCTGGTAATATTCCTTGTACGAATAATAATTCTGAGATTGTATCTCGACTACACCGGTGGCTGTAAGCACGTTCGGGTTCTCCAAGTCTACCATCAAAGCCGCTTTTGCCCGGTAGACCGGCTTCATCATGAAAGAGCCTATCGTAACGACCAACACCGTCGTGATGAAGAAGAGCGCGACCGTGGCCATCCTCCGCCGCAGGATATTGATATAGTCCCTCAGGTTCGACTCATTCTGTATGTGAGTGAGATCCATCTAAACGCTCTCCGTATTAAAAGAAGCTCTCGGGGACAAAGACCACATCGTCAGGCTGCACTACTACGTCTTTTTCCTTCTCCCCTCTTTCCGTTATATCCTTCACCTTTACTATCAGCGTCTTCCTCTTCCCATCCTCTATGCGCATGACCCTGGTCCTGTTCACATCCGCGTCTTTGGTGAAGCCTTCAGCCATGGCCACCGCCTCAAGGACCGTCATATCCCTCTCATCCGGCATATCGAACTTGCCCGGCTTATTGACCTCTCCCATTACGGAGACCTGCCTGGGATGATACTCATCGATGAATACCAGCACCTCGGCCTTTACCAGGTAATCTTTTTCAAGCAGCTCCTTTATCTTCTCCTCAAGGTCCTGGACGGTCAAACCCCTGGCCATGACCTGGCCTATCAAAGGAAATGATATATAGCCGTCTGCGGCTATTCTAGTCTTGGTCGTCAGGTCGGGCTGGCCGTGGACGGTTATTTGAAGGATGTCGGTGGGTTGTAATTTATATTTACCCTGGGCGGCGGAATCTGCGGCAAATACAGGCACAACGAAAACGGCCGCCAGGAGTAGGATTGTGATAAAAATCTTCATTTTGTTAAAATCCTACGGTTCCGCTGAATGTGACCTTGTTGTCTGTATAATTGAAAGTGGAGAACCTTGAATAACGCCTGGTATAGTCGTACTTCACTTCGGCCGAGAGCCATTTCTGGACATCGTACCTGAGCGAACATCCGGTGGCAAAGAAATTATCGTATCTTTTTGCCGTAACGCCGCCTTCGGTAGTTTCGGACGGGTAGAGATTGAGCTGATACGCGCCGAACGGGCTTATGGAAACTTTTTTATTGAATTTATGGACATACCGCAGGTCCACAATCGTCCCGTGGTAAGAATTGTTATTGGAATAGTCCGACTCGAAGACGCTCGAATCTATGCCGAAACTCCATATGTCGTCTTTAGTCTGATGGAAATCCACGCCGCCGCTCGCGGTGAAACCAAAGAAAGGCTTATCATTAAAGATATCCGATTTATCGAAATGCTGGTACTTGCATCCGCCTTTTATATCCGCGACTATCTTGTTTGTAGGCTTGCCCCTGATGCCCAAAAGCGCGTTCACAAAATACGCGTCCGGAGGGATCGAGCTGTTCATGTAGTGTATAAAGCCAAGATCGCCTTCCACAAACAACACCGTCTTGGGCATTATCCGGTAGCTTACCGCGGCGTCTACGATGTTGGTCATCCTCACCTTATCGCCATACGTGACGGACTGGTAGACGAGGTCGTCCTGCTGGCTGTAGCTGTTAAAGATATTGGTGTAGCCGACGTCGAAACCGAGCTTGTTGAACTGCGCCCCCAGATCTGTCCTGAATGTGTTCTCCTGTCTTCCTATACGCCTCGAGTTTTCATCCGCGGCCCTGTCCGTGTAATCCCTATAGACATCCTTCACCCGTATCTTGTAATCGGTAAAATTTATCTCGCCGAGGCCCCTGACAAGATGGTCGACGTGGTTTTCATTGTTATACCTGCCGTACATAAAAATACTGGGAAAATAATCGGCGCTGAAGTTGTGGTCCCCTACCGGCAGCTCGACCCCCATCGAAGGCGTCAGGATAGTTATGGCGTCAAATTTTTCCTTCCCCTTGGTTAAATATATATTCGTATCGAGCTCTTCACTGGCTTTGAAAGCGCCGTGGACTATTAAGTTGCCGACCTTTACCCCTTCCCTGTCTGGGAGATCGATATTTTTAAGTTTCACATCCTGCAACACTTGCGCCGAGGCCATGCCGCATACATTGAGTGCTAATGCAAAAGATATGGCTAAGATCAATATAGACTTTCCGATATTATATCGCTTTTTCATTATTCCTCCCGATGTAAACAGAGACTTACCTTAAACAATATGTAAAAGGAATTATAACATTTACCATATATAAGTCAATATAATAATAAGAAAATGGGAGGTCATTAAATAATGACCTCCCAAATATGCTCCAAACCTGTTTTTAGCGCCTCATTACGTCTGGCTGGCCGCGCTATCGTTTATAGCATCCGGCGGAGCTATATCTACCGTCCCCGGTGCATTTTCATCTCCAGGAGTATATGGTTCCGCAACCAGGGGTATCTCTAGAAAACCCGACATGTCAGGCGGCGTTCCGAACGGGGTAAAACCGTTCCCGCCTATGCCCATAGGCATCCCCATCCCAAGCTCAAAATTTTCATTATTAAGCAGATTTGTCAGTTGCAGGATGCTATCAGGCGAAAAAACCGACGTTGAGGCGCCGTTAAAACCCATATAGACGATCGAACCGTGCGCTCCGCAAATAGCGTTCGGCGTTTTTACAAGAAATTCCGACGGGCCATCAGCTTTATTCACGATCATTTTCAGCTCGCCAAGGCTCAATTTTACTCCGACTTTCCTAGAAAGCTCCTCATATATGATGGTCTCTACAAGAATCTCCGTACCGGGCTTCAAGGATATGCTGCTCTTATCGGGAAATTCCAGGAAGACCTTGCCGTCTTCAAGCGTCTTTATTGAATCGTTAGCCTTAAGGGCCTGGCCCGCTTTTGCATCTGCCCATTCAGTATCAAGTCCGGTTTTAACAAGGACCTGCCCCTCGATAGCCGCTACCGTTAATGCCATTTCCTGTGCAACCGCCCCTGTGGTAAATACCGCTAAAAACACCGCCAGGACAAATACACCCGTCTTGAATATCTTCATCTGTTATCCTCCATAGTCGGTTTGGGTGGAACTTAGTTTGTACTTAAAGTATAGCACAATTAATTTATTATTCAATATTTTTTAACTAACTTTTTTGTATTTAACAATATCGTGATCCAGACTTTCCGAATCTAATCCTCATCGAGGTGCATATCGACATAAGACGCCATCAACTCTCCCACATTAGCCGGAGGTATAGTCGAAAAATAATGGTCTACTATCGCGTGACCCATCTCATGGGCTAATACCGAATCCGATATGTCGCTGGCGCAAGTATAGATAGTCTTGTGTCGATGTATATAAAAGGACTTGTAATTTTCCCTCTTCTTAAAGATCTCATAGTACTCGTCGTTCAACTCGCGTCGGTTCTTATATATCCTGACCTTTAGGCGCAACTTCGACGGCCACATATTGAGGATCTCTTTAGCACGAAAAAATATGGCGTCCAGCCTGCGGGCGATCCTGCCTTTTACGTCGGACGGCCTTTCGCCGGCAGTCAAATTATTGATATAAAATTCTCTCTCGTTTATACTATTTTCAATGTCGTCGAGATCGATAGCATCGTCGTATTCTATGGTGAAAGACTTGCTCTCTATCGTACCCCATCCGCCCGGTTTTGAGGCGCTATCGCTTCTGCCGGCGGATGAGGTCGTCAAGACGGCGTGACTTGGGGCGTTTTCCGCATGCACTCCTAAGAGAGGCGAATACCATAAGAACGGATTTGCGATGACGAACGCCATTACCAAGGGCAACGTCATATCTTTGGATCTCGGCAAATGATTAGACATTGAATTTTGCGATCTCTTTCTTCATTTCTTCAAGCTTTGATCTCAGGCCTTCAGGGGCTTCTTTACAACAGGAATTTATCTCCGATTCAAGCTCTATCGAAACCTTCCTGATCCTGACTATGCGATCCCTCAGATTCGCGCTCATCCTTTCGAGCGAGGACGCAAGGGCCTTTATCTCGTCGCCCTTACGAAGATTGAACCTGATATTAAGATTGCCCGCGGTTATCTCATCGATGTCTTTCTCCAACCTGTATAAAGGGCCGGCTATCTTATGAGAAGTAAGCAAGGTCACCGCGATGGTCGCAAGCCCTATCAGCACTATGACCACCGCGCTGGACAAAAATACCGCCGGCAACAGATAATCGGCGGTACTTTTTATGGTAAGGCGCGAATTTATGAATGTCGTGGTCACCGTCGCCCTGGACATCGAGTAGATTATATACCCGGATATCGCCGCCCCCAGCGCTACCAAAGAGCAGAACTTGATTATAAAATTCGTCTGGAACTTCTTGTCTATATAATAGTTCCTTCTTCTATTCGCGAATTTATTGTCCATCGCCGCCCCCAATCTGCCTCAACCTTATATCGCTGAGCACCTTTTTATCTATCCTGACCGCTGTCTTCTTGCGCAGGTCAGCGATCCATTTCTCAAAGGCCTCCCGCTCCCTTCTCCTGACGATATTTTTTCTTATCCTCGGGGCCATATCTTCAAAGGAGCCGGCCTTCGACCCTTCACTGGCCAGCATCCGCTCATATTCTTCCTTCATATCCTGCTCTCTCACTATTATATCGGAAGAGAATTCCCGCGACTTCTTCTTTATGAGCAGCTTTAGCAGGGCCTGCTCCCAGTACCTCTCTATCTCCTTCATAAAGGCCTTGTCCTTATCGAAATCCTGGGCCTGCGCTTCCATCAAAAGTATCTTCTTCACTATCATCTCGTCAAGGATCTCCTCCCTGGCCTTAGCCGGGTCGTCGGACAAATACTTGTTCTCCGCAATGAGATCCGCTTCATTCTTAAAATCTTCCACCGTCATCTCGTAATTGCCTATTCTCGCGACTATCACCTTTTCGTCGGGCCCTGTCCTCTTTTCACCGCATCCCGCGACGATAAGAAATAACGACAGGACCAATGCCGGTAACGCGACATTACGCTTTTTTATCATGGTAATCTCCCATTGTAATACGGATCAGGACGCGCCTATGCCGAAGAGCACGACCGGTACCGTCTTAAATAATATTTTGAAGTCAAGTCCCAGCGACCAATTGTCGATATACTGCAGGTCGAGCCTCATCCATTCCTCAAAACCTATCTTATTCCTTCCGCTTATCTGCCAGATGCATGTTATGCCGGGCCTCATCGACAGGCGCCTGCGCTGCCACGGCTCATATTGCGACACCTCTTTAGGGATCGGCGGACGGGGCCCGACGAGGCTCATCTCGCCTACGAAGACGTTGAAGAGTTGAGGAAGCTCATCTATGCTGAATTTCCTTAGGAGCTTACCGAGCGCCGTGACGCGCGGATCGTTCTTCATCTTGAAGACCGGCCCCTTCATCTCGTTCTTCTCCACCAGTTCCGAGAGCCGCTCGTGCGCGCCCTTCTGCATCGACCGGAACTTGTAAAGTATAAAACGCCTTCCGTTCAAACCGACTCTCTTCTGTAAATAAAACACCGGCCCGGGAGACGTCAATTTTATCAATAACGCCGTTATTACCAGGATCGGGCTAAGCGCTATAATGCCCAAACCCGACACGATGATATCAATGGCCCTCTTGATAAATAACTCCCATTCCTGCGCTATCGTGGTCTCAAAAGATATCAAGGGAACGCCGTCCAGCTCGGTCTGGCGCGCCTTGGCTATCTTCAGGTCAAACAGGTCTATGGCGATCGTCGTCTTGACGCCTTGAGTCTCGCAAACATACAGCGAATTCTCTATAGCGGTAAGCTTGGATCTCGGGATCACAAATACAACCTCGTCTATAGTGCGGCCGCTAAGTATCTTTGGTATATCGTCGAGCATACCTATTACCTTGCTGCCGTCCACTGCCTTGCCCATGTGGGACTCTTCATATTCGATGACGCCTACTATCTTAAAGCCCCACTCCGGGTGATTATTGATCTTGCCCATGAATTGCAGGGCGCGTTTTCCGGTCCCGACGATAAGAAGCCTCCTGAAATTATAACCCTGTTTTCTCACATAGCGCATTATCGAAAAGATCGCCACCTTCTCGGCGATCACGGCCATCGAGCTTAATGCCAGAAATATGGCAAAGAAGCCGCGGCTTACGAACCTCAATTTAAGCAAGAAGGCCGCCGCGCCGAATATTATAGCGGTAAGAAAGACGGATTTAAGTATGATGAATAGGACTTCAGTAAGCTTCTTGGTGCGCAGGCTCTTATACATTCCGTTCGCGTAAAGCGAAAAGCTCCATATCGGAATCACGAAAAAAAGGACTATCAGATAATCGCTTATGGATAGGTCGCTTGCGTCGGCAAATACCCTGACGAAAGGTATCAAATCGAATTTATACAAGACGTGGAAATACTGGCGAAGGAAGAAAGAGATGAAAAATACGAACGCTACGATGAATATGTCAAATATTATCATCGCCCTTCGAATTACTTCCTCTTTCTCACGCAGCATATCTAATCTTCTCCCAATCAGTAACTATTCAGTAGGGGAGGTTTAAACCTCCCCTACTTATTTCTTCATGATAATAGCCGCATACACGGTAAATAATAGCATATTTGCGGGTATGTGGAAATTAAAATCAATCAGGCCGTGAAGCGCCAGGCTCAATACGCCTGCGGCGCATCCGACGGAGCGAAGACTATTACGTGCTTCTTTAGTAAATCCCGTCTTTATGATCACGACAAAGATCCAGAGCATTAGAAAAGGCGCCAGCAGGCCCATCTCCGCGGCCATCTGCAGATAGTCGTTATGCGCGGCATTTGCCAGGGCAACGAGGCCCTCGGGCCGGAAACGCGGGAATCCCCAGATGAACGTCCCTATTCCGGTACCTATCGCCGGATTATGAATTATCATGTCAACGCTGCCTTTCCATATCTTTAGGCGCGTTCCGTCAAAGAGGTCGGCGCCGTAAGGCGCATAAGCAAGTTTTAGCCTGTCCGATATCGTCTCTCTGCCTAAATATACGAATGAGAATATTATCATCAGGACGAGAATAAATATAAGTATGCTCTTAATATTTATTGTCCTTCTCTTCCTTATGACGAGCATCATGACGATCAATGATACGCCCATACTAAGCCATGCGCCGCGCGATTGGGCCAATATAAAAGCGGAGGCCATAAATATCAATGCTGTCACCAGAAATACTCTATGGTCCTTCGCCACGCGGACATCCCCTTTCAACCGAGACATCTGGTTGAATAACTCGGCTATAGCGACCGGCATAGCGAGTTCCAGGTAGCCGGCAAAGTGGTTATGATTTACATAAGTTGATGCGAGAAAATCCTGCGGAATCCACCATGAATGGGGCAGCGTTCCGAAATATTGAAAAAGTCCGTATAGCGAAAGACACCCGCCCATGGATATGATGAGATATATCAGGCGTTTAACCATTTGTCCGTCAAATTCATTGATGATCACGTAATACACCCCTATGTATCCTAAAAGCCTCAAGAGGGCGTAAAAACTGTCATGTTTGTATATGGAGAAGACGAATGATATGGCGGCCAGGACCGTTAAGAGCAGGATGGGCAGATCGATGGAATTAGTTGTAAGTCGTAAGTTGTAAGTTGTAAGTTTGGGTTTTGCAGGGTTCGGGGAGACATTGACAACCTTAAAAAGCCACAGAAATATGATGATAAGCTCGACGAGCAGGATCGGCGTCATCGCCCATAGCCGGACAGATGCGCCTCTGGCTATCGGCGAAAATATGAGTATCGCCGCCAGCAGTATCCACAAAAGCTTTTTATACACCCTATACTTTTTTACCATTGTTATAATCTACATGCTCTTAAAAATTATTATGTTAAGAAATAAAATCTATTGCCTAATATCTTTCCTGTGTTTTATTCAGCATATGTTATGCTAACATCTCCAATCTCTATATTTCGCTCTTCAAAATTAACTGGATTATAATATTCATCGTTAACGAAAGAAACACTAAGCACTCTTATACCCCCATCTGTTTTTGCGGAAAAGGTGTATTTATTCCATTCTTCTTTTTTAATAAACATTTCCCCAATTTCTTCATCATCTACTCTCACTATTATATATGGATAAAATCTTTGGTGGTTAGAATCCGCCAACTTTGTCATAAGAAATCTTCTGGCGTTTATTGTTATAACCGCACAACCGGGCTTCATCTTAAGGGGAACGTATACTGTACCATTCCAATACATAACCCCATTTACAATTTCGGTTTTTTCATCATATGCCTTGCCGCGCCACTCTTCTTTAGAAATAGCGTATGAAATATCTATTGATTCCGTCTGTTTCATAAACGATCTCTTGATATCTTGTATCCGCTTTAATTCATTCCTTCTTTCTTTCTCGAACACAACCGGCTCTTCCAGATGTTTGTAATAATTCAATTTGGCAATGACTTCTTTGCGGAATTGCCAAAGATTATTGTTTACGATAAAAGCGTATAGGTTTTGATCCGATACTAGATTCTCAGGCGTTATCGTCTGAAACACCTTGAAATCTTCTGTATGATTCCATAGTTTCGAGTATATATATCCGGATCTGCTGGGATACATCAATATGACATACCGCAGTCTTTCCAGAATAAATTTTCTTTCTTCGGCATCCAACAACTTCCATATAGAAATGGCCGCATACCCTATCATATATGAAGTATATACACCGGATGGATCTTTCCGGAAAGCCTCTTTAAAATATTCCATCGTTTTCCTGCGTCCGTCTATTTTTCCGGATTCCGGCTTTCCGGCGCCGGAATACAATTCTATGGTTCCAAGCCTAATCCAGTATTCGGCATTCGACGGATTAAGCGCTGCCGCCTTCCTATATAGCATCGAAGCCGTATCAAAAACGGCCTCCGAAGTGACTTGCCCCTTGCCCTGCTCCGTCAGTATATCGCCCAGCCCGGCAGGATATTCGGCATTGAACGGGTCAAGCCTGATGGCAGTCTGCATCTTTCCCTCTGCCTCCGCCCATTGATGCCGCGCAGCCAGCTTTTGTGCGGCCGCAGATTCGATCTCGGCTAAGAGCGGGACAAAAATGATGATACAGAGAAACACAAGCAGCGCCGCCAAAACAAAATTGACCACGATTAATTTCATATACATTACAGTGTTTGACAATAGGATATGCATTGTCATGCCGATTCTTTCTTGAATTCAGCAGGTTATTCCAGATTTACCGCACTAATCATATAATGATAATTGTGGTACGTCTTTATCCAATCATTTTTTTTAAATAATTTATATATCTTATAATTGAGTCGACCAACGGAAGGATACGAATCATTTGGATAAACTTTAATATTGCCGAATCCAATATCCCGTAGAATTTTTTTAACTTCCCAGACATTTGTCGGAAACTCATAATCTGCCGGCCTATGGTCAGATCGTTTTAATCTATGATAAATGGTGCGCAATGAACTATATAGAGACCTGGGAAGGAGTATGGATTTAATAAATTGGAACATGCCCCACGCGTTGGGATCCTCCAGGAATAGAATCCCTCCCGGCTTCAGCAGGCCACGAATAGATTTCAGTAAATATTCTAATTTATTACTCTCGTGGTGCACAACGTCTACGCATACAACATAATCAAAAGCATTTTTTTTGAAAGGCAAAAATAAAATATCCCCGGCTACGCAGTTCTTTGCGGCGGAATTTGTTTTTAGATAGTGAAGCATGCTGTAAACCATATCGAAATTAACAAAAAAATACCCCTTATTTTCAAAATCAGTAAAATTTGTATCATAACCGCATCCTATATTAACAATAGCCTTAGGTGCTGGCCCGATATTTTGTCTTACCATATTCCAGAATTCCACCTTAGAATTTTTCCACTGCGTTCTTGA
Source organism: Candidatus Omnitrophota bacterium (assembly GCA_041648975.1). Classification (NCBI taxonomy): domain Bacteria; kingdom Pseudomonadati; phylum Candidatus Omnitrophota; species Candidatus Omnitrophota bacterium. Next base: position 70,003 of record JBAZNZ010000005.1, read on the forward strand.
AAACTCTTCTTTTTTATTAAAACCGAACGTCATCATACGCGCAAGGTTCTCTTCTTCTATCAAGTGCGATTTGTCGGTATTTATAGTATATAAAAGAGGGATTTCATTCTTGATTTCGTACGTCATTTTGCACTGACAGCATCCTAAGTCGCTGCCGTTTTTGATTAAGTTACCGCCGCAGGAAGGACATGCCAAAACTTGCAATATCTCACTATTCATTATATTTGATATACCTTATTGTATTCGTTTTGAATGACATTGACATTTCAGACCTTCAACCATATATACATTCAACGTTTCTATTGCAACATCATCCCAATTAAATCTTTTCCTGACCAGTTCAATCTGGCACTTTTTATGTTCCTGCTTCAACATACCGGCAAAAATAGAAATTTTCTCTTTCAATTCATGTATATCCCCCACTTTAAAATATCTTTCATCGGCCAATCCTAATTTTTTATTCGGCGGTATGTCGCTCGCTATACAGGATAAACCGTAACTCATTGCTTCAAGTAGTACTATCGGCATACCTTCATAATAGGACGGGAGAACAAACAAACCCGCATGGCTGTAAAGCTCTTCGAGAGCTGTCCCGGTAAGCGACCCGGTCAATACAATATCCGGATTGCGACCGGCCCTCTCCTCGATCGAGGCCGCATACCTGTCTTTATGATCCGAGGCCCCGACGATAACAAGTTTCCATTTTTCACCGGCTATCATGCCGCCCTGTATCAAACTAAACGCGTCAATCAGGTCGCCGAAACCTTTTTCCGGAACAAACCTCCCTACAGCAAGTATATATCTGTTCTTTGCGAGTGAATATTTCTTAAGCATCTCCTGGCTCTCAGACGGACTTTTTACGTCCACTCCGTTAGGTATGACGAAGACTCGACGTTTAAACCTACCCGCTATATCGTCTCCGATATGGCTGGAGATGCATATTACCTCATTGGAAAAGATGCTGCCTGCAGTCTCACCCGCGCGTAAAACAATTCTCGCAAAGATACCCCACTTCTTTCGCTTGTAATCCGGGCCGTGATTTGTCATCACGACTCTCATTCCTAAAAAGCGGGCTAACGGAACAAACACAGATGGCCCTATGGCATGTATATGAAGAATATCCGGGTCTATACGCTTTGCGGCAAAGACACCAATAAACGTATGGATAAAGGCTTCGAGGAATTTATTCTTCGGGCACCGCAGAGGCAATAATTTCACGCCCTCGTATTCCCGGACCGCGTTGCCGGTATAAGGCTCCCGGGTAAAAATGGTAACATCGCATCCTTTACGGACTAGCCGCGGATATAGATGTTCGCAGTGCGACTCGACTCCGCCCTGGATATCTGGAAAACCTCGCGTTCCGAGTACGGCTATCTTCATCATTTAAAGCGCCAATCGATATCGTATTTCAACATCAACCTTACCTTGTTCTTGATGACCCATATGATCGGTTTCAATATGTTTTTCTTCATAGCCGGCGCGACAGAGCCTACCATCCAACAGTTTTTGCCGCATTTCTTCGCCTCTTTCCTCACTTCTTCGGCTCTGGCGCCATTCCATATCTTACGAAAAGGCTCTTTTTTAATATTTCCCATGCTCATTTCAAATGCATTGCACGCCATTACCTCCCCCAACGGATCTATGAAAAATAAATCCACACCGGCGGCACACGGCAGTAACCTATTATTACCATGGGCGTAATTAAGAAGCCCATAATTGAAATAAGCCCTGAACCAGTCCTTCACCCTTATGTTCATCAATTGATCGGTCATAAGTTTCATTAATTCCCTGTCAAAATCCGCTATTCTGGTTATCGTATTATCAAACTTATGGAAATAGTAGGAATTATGGACACAAGCAGTCGCGAACTCCATACCCATATCTTTGGATAAAATATATAGCCCCATCATATCAGATATGTTAGCGTCGGAAAGCGTTATACCAAAACCGATATCCTTAATCCCCATGCCCTTTAATTCCGTTAATGTCCTCATGCCGCGGTCAAAACAGTCTTTCATGCCTCGCAGATCATCATTTACCGTCCGCAATCCCTCAAGACTCACCCTTATCCCGACAGAAGGATATTTCCGGGCTACTGCCAAAATCTTTTCTGTATAATAACCGTTGGTACTTATAACGACTCTTCGCGCCTTTAAACTCAATATCCTCACAAAATCGGCAATGTCGTCCCGTATGAAGGGCTCTCCGCCTGTAATGTTACAGAAAGCAAGGCCGGGCAACGATTCTAAATCCTGCGGTTTTATTTCGTCTTTAGGATCGGTTGGATGCTGCCACGTATTGCACATGCGGCACCTTGCGTTGCACCTATATGTGACTATAACACAACCATCCATCTTGTCTCCATCGTTTATCACGGCTCCATTTAACAATTGTCTTTTTCTTAATTCAAAATATAATAATGAAATCGAGAGTAAAAAATAAAAATCTATTTCTTATAATTTTGTAGCCGGATATATGCGCATCGGATAAAATATTTTTTATCTCCCGCAATGATAATATATTCATATAAGCGTCCGTTGCCCATTTTTTTCCCGTAATACAAAGATACTTATCGAATAAATTTTTGGGCAATAAATGCAGCAGTGGGGTCCGTGTATGAACCTCTATTGGAAAATACCGGTTGGGTGTTGTTATAAATACCGAATCCGCAACTCTTTTCGCTTCCCGCAAAAACAATACCTGGCTATCCCTTCTTCCTACATGTTCTATTACCGCGTTCGACCAGCAAATATCAAATTGTTTATCTCTGAAAGGAAAAATTCCTCCTTTATACGTGACCGCCTTTACCAGTGGATATCTTTCCGAAAACTTATGAGGCGCATCTATCCCTAATGCCGTTATGTTTCCCGGATATGGATAATGTTTTTCTAAAAAATTATCGGATGGACCGTACTCTTCATCGCTGAAACCGACATCTATAATAGTGCTTTCGGACGTTGGTTTTAAAATATTTAAAAAAAGCCCCATTTTCTTTGCTCTATTATATGCGGATATTTTCTCAGCGATAGACATTTTACCGGGTTTCATGTTTACTTATTGCCTCATTATATAATTCAATTAATTTTTCATAGTGCTTTTCGCTGTTTAACTCTTCCCTGACAAAAACTACGGCGTTTTTGCCCATTTCCATAATCTTCCCTGGGTTAGTTATTAGATATCGAATTTTCGCAACAAGATCGTTTGTATCCCCGGGCTCAAAAGCAAGGCCGGTAAAACCTTCCTTCACAAGCTCCGCGATCCCCCCTATCCTGGCTCCGATAACAGGCTTTCCTAAAGCAAATCCTTCCATTATCGATCTTGGATTATTCTCACACCATTCGGAAGGAAGTATGGTGAACATCGATTTCCTTATCTCTTCTTTTAATTCTTTGCCCATTTTATATCCCAAGAATCTTATATTTTGCAGATTGAGGCCTTTAACCTCATGTTCTAAAGAGCTTCTCATCGGGCCTTCGCCGATTATTTTTAAAGTTATATTTTTTATATCCTTCATGGCTCTTAACAGGGTTAAGAGTCCTTTCTCTTCGGAAAGCCTGCCAAAATAAACTACCGACTCTTCTTTCCATGTAAAATCCGGATGGAAATCTTCCATAAATACAAAATTAGGTAAATATACTATTTTACCCTTAAACCCCATATCCTCTACGGTAGACTTTAAAAATCTGCTCGGCGCTATAAAGACATCGATATAGTCATATATATGAAGTATTATATGGTGCAGATACATCTCCGCTTCGTTGACAAGACTCTTTAAAGCCGAATTCTTCACGCATCTTTGCGTAAAACAATTGTAAAACTTTCCATCTTTGCATAACCTGCATACTTTACCACCTGATATGAGACGATAAGATGCACATACCATTTTATAATCATGCATGGTCATAACCACGGGAATATTATATTTTCTAATAGCGTGCAAAATCGAAGGAGATATTTGATGGGCAAAATTATTTAAATGGATTATGTCCGGTTTCACGATTTTTATTAAATCGTCCATCTTTTTTTTTGCGTCAAGAGAGTATAGAATATTGAAAGCGATCTTTATCCTGCCGGCAATGCCGCCGGGATTTACAAGATCCGCATACGGCACAAAATAATCCTGATAGGGATATTCCGGATTGAGAGGATGTTTCATGCCCCAGTATATGACATCGTGGCCTTTTGAAGACAATAACCTGCCGGTAGCGAGAGAGCTCAATGCGTCTCCGCCTGCATTATACAAAAATTTGTTTACGATCAGGATTTTCATCTTGTACGTCAATGTGTTCCGATTACAGCCAATATCTTATTTATACTCAACATGACTATGATAAAAAAACACAACAACACAAGATATGAAAGAAACAGAGATGGGTTCATCACTGCTGGAAGCGAATACAGCGCCACCAGGGCAGCAAATATGTCTCTTTCCTCTAAATAGATTTCATATAAGCTACTATAAAGGAAGCCCATTATTATTCCCCCAACGATAACACCGATTATATTAAAATTAAGATAAAGACTTCCGAACGGGGTGGCGGGAACGCCTCCGCCGCTAAACCCGAGATTCAACAAGTCCTTAAGGAAATAATCAAAGCCAACGGGTTTCTCTTTCCATAAGAAACGCGGGATTATTATAGCCGCATTCTGCAGATACTCCACACCATATTGAAATTTCAATATACCGAGTTGGATCAACTTTACTATCGGCATATAGCTCATATCATAAACTTCATGGTGGATAAAAAACAAGTGCTTTATCACATTACCAAATATTATTACCTGCCCCATCCTCACAGTGCTAACGGCGCCTATCAAAAAAACTATAAAAAATCCAAATATCGACATCTTGGCAAAAGATATATTGAAATACTTGTTGTAAAGGCCATAAGAAAAAAATATAAGATAAAAAACGGCAGTGTTATTGGCTGTTGTAATGAAGACAATGAGCGCCACCAATGACAAAAGCCCAAAGTATTTCAACGCATGCCCTTTATTCTTGCTTAAACTTACTCCAAAAAACCAAACGAAAGAAAAGGTCACAAAAAATACAGCAGGCTCTTTAATGAAGCCTTTGCCTATCTCTGTCGACCGCCTAAGGTCGCTCAGGTCTATTTTTTCAAAAAAACTCATAGTAATACCCGAGATCCATCCGTACACGGCAAGAAGCACTAGTCCGGTGATAAAGAAAAACATCATTACAGTCCTATTTTGCTTGGCGTATGACAGCGGAACTACGCTGATAACTCTGCTTGGCAAGTTGTTCCTTTTATAGAAAAATTGATAGTAAAGCATAGCTCCGCATAAATAAGTCAGAATTCCGATAGTCTGTATATCGAGAGGCAACCTATTATCATACAGCTTATGCCTTAGTATAATAGAGGGTATGACATACAAAATTGAAAAAGCAGCAAGCGGATATACACAAGGAGCGAAAATATTAACGGCCGATCTATGCAAAAATATATAGTAGAATGACGGAATAACTATCAAAAACATATTTAGCGTCAGCATGATGTTTACATAGCCTATCGACTGTTTCAGGGTCTCAAAAAAAAGAATCAAAGCGCCGATAAGACCCGCTAAGATCGAAGTTCCTGCGATGATGTAATATTTTTTATAAGCGTTCATGACGACTCTTTTTTTGGTTTAATAATTATTTCATCTTTATAAATCAAGCTATCCCTTATAACGCTTTTACATCCGAGTGAAAATCGACTATATCTGCCCAACATAATTTCGTTTAAAATTTCAGGCAGCCTACTATATAGCGGGAGATGCCATATCTTACGCCTTGCTTTTATATGCGCAATTTTACCCGTCATCAAACGTCTAACGTCATCAGAACAAACTTTATTTGATTCCAACCGACTTAAGGCAGTAACATACAGGGATTCTATTTGATCGAATGTTTCAGGTGCTGAATGAAATATTTTTTTAATGCGCGCAACGCCAATTTTTATCCCTCCCGTTGTCTGCAAATTGTGCTGCCGATATTGCACTAAAGGATCCTTAATAAAAAATCCTTTGTGGCCAGAAACTGTTAGTAGTAATATGATCCAGTCTTCATGATGTCCTGTTTTTAGCTCTCCGGGAAGTGGAAAAATCCAACCAGGTATCCGCGACGAAAACGCCAGCGTGCACCCAGGCGTAACCGAACCGATCTTAAGCAATGTCCGAAGCTGGTATATTATTTCAAATTCATCTCTTATACGGCCCAAGAACCCATTTTCCTGCCAAACCGTATAACCAAGGGAATTACATCTTTCATCTACAAGTAACGCATCGGATGCGACAAAATACAGGTTCGGATCCTGTAAAAATTTATTCTTTATCTCATCCAGCTTCGCCGGCATCCATATATCGTCCTGGTCAGATAAGACAATTATATCCCCTGAGCATAATCTTATAGACCTTTCGAAATTCTTTACCACTCCCAATTTATTTTCATTGATTGCAAAACGAACAGGAAAGGCAGACTTATCAGCAAATGCGCGCACGATATCGGTTGTCCGGTCGGTTGAACCGTCATCGCAAATGATCAATTCATCCGGAAGGCACGTTTGGCATGCGATGCTATTCAACTGCTCCTCCAGAAATCTTTCGCCGTTGTAGCTGCATAGCGCAACGGATATACGCAAGTGTTTCATTTGTCACCTATCTCTTTATCCTTCTCAAACCTGAAATAAATTTGCTTCCGATCGCTTTCAAACTGTCTATTTTTGCGGATCTCTTCTTGAAGTCGCTAAACACCTTGTCATCAATAGCTCCGACCCGTTTATTAAGCACCATTGAATATAATTTATAGCCGGTCAGGTCTTTTTCATGGAAGTTACCGGGTTTTATGGCTTTTAGATGCACCCCCGGCTCACAATCATCGCTCTCCAGCTTTTCTACCCCATAATCGGAAAAGATATGCTCAAAGTCATTCAATTCATATCGCCATAGATCATATGGGAATTCGTGATACGGAAATCCATACGAACGGGTAGTGACCAGGATTACACCCCCAGGCCTGCAAATATTTTTTATATTAGATATCACCTTCTTCCAGTCAAAGACATGTTCAATAAGTTCGGTCGAAAGTACAACGTCGAAGCTTTCTTTGCCGAATTTATCTATAATATCTTCCGCGGGACAGATTACGTCTACACCGGGCCCTTTTTTGACATCGACCCCTATATATTCAGCCGGATGCATAGACTCGACAAGGGACCTAAGACTACCATTCACATCAAGCGAGCCGATCTCCAAAATGCGTCTGCCTTCCGCTTCTTCTTTTCGCAGGTTCTTAAAACCGAATATTATACATCTTGCTGTGCACATATGCTCTCCACATTTATCCGATTTTCCTCAGATATCCTTTTGGATTCCACGTAATAAGAAAACGCTCCATAGTCCGATCTATTACAAAATCATTATTCTCCTTTATAAACGCCTCTATCGCTTCATGCGGCCCACCTGAATGAAATCCGTTTCTAAATATCAAGCCATGGTTAATGATACTGTCTTCAATTATAAAGTAACTGCCTTTGGAGACAAGAGAGTTATAAGTCCGCAGGATATTCAAGGTGTTTTCGTAGGTATGACTGCTATCCTCTATAATCAATACACGATGGTGGGGTAATATGAGATCTTTGACACGAACGAATGATCCACACGCATCGCCTTCAAGCAAACTAATGCGATGATGCGCCTTCACAACTAAAGGAATCTTGCTATGGTCAATATCAACTCCTATGACCCGGCCGTTGCCTATATGATCTAACATATGCGCAAATGCCAGCAGCATTCCTCCCCATGCATTTCCGATCTCTATGATAATATCAGGTTTTATCTCATTTACTATCTCCATATATATCCAAAAATCCATCGGCGATTTTATTGCTGGAATACCGAAATAGCGCGACCGGAGGGTTTCTTTTTGTATTTTTTTCAACAAAGCCTTTACAGGCATATTCATGGCCTTCTCTAAGTGCCTGCTATTTTCGTGGTTCTCAAATGTTTTTTGCAGAGAATCGATTATCAAAAATGCTTTTCTCCAAAAAAAACTTTTTGACTCCCTCTTTGTCTTCAGCCAAGCTGCCATTATCTCAGTCATATCCGCTCACTTTCATTTTCGAATAGCTACAAAATAAGATATAGCAAATCCGCCACAAGATATGTGATGCTTGTGGCCAGCGCAATCCCCGGCAATCCAATAACTCTCATAAGAATCAGATTTAGCGCTACGTTTAATATATTCATGATAAGCGCTATTTTCATCGGTACAAGCGTTTCTTTCATTACAAGGCGTCTTATGACAAAAAGCTGGCATAATGTGAATGGGGCGAACCCCGCAAGATAAGCAAGCCAAACCCATCTTACTTCAGCCAACCTGTCTTTTGGAAATTGTCCATAACCGTATACAAATCCTATCAGAGGCTTGCTGAAGACCGCCAAAAAAATCGTCACGGCCAAAGAAACTACTAATAATAATTTGGCAGCCCTCATAATTTTTTCTTTGAATAACTCTTTATTGCCGCCATTCTCATAATAGGTCTTACTCCAGTGGGAAAGAGTTGTAACTATGAACCCGCTGGATAATAATGCAACGGGAATCATATATAACCTATCCGCATATTCAAGGACCGATACGCTTCCTTCTTGAAGCCAGGAGGCCATGACCTTATCGATAATGGAGTTCAGCCCAAGTGCGGCCAGTCCAATAACTAAGTGCGAAAAAGTCTTTAAAAAATTCAACGATTCCGTATCAAAGACCAGCGAGAACCTGATAGAGAACAACTTTCTGTGCAAAACCGTACTCCATAATATACAGAGACGGAAGGCTTCCCCTAAAACATACCCCAGGGCTATAGCATGTACTCCTATTTTTGATTTCAGCGAAAAAATTGCCGATAATATAACCGCGGCCCGAAAGGCCGGCAATACCGCCGGAAATATGAATATTTTATAGGCATTAAGTACCCCGCTTAATATGCTCGTCGCGATGAGCAGGATAAGCAACGGCAGCATCTCCGTCAATATCTTTAGTAAAAAAGTAAGTTGCCAAGACGAAAAATTAGTTACTATGCCCAGGAGCGGGCGGGATATTGTGAGAAAAATGGCGCCGGCTATTAAGAAGGTAACGACACCTATCGTTAAAACCTTGCCTACAAAAAACCCTACCTGCTTTTCATCTCTTGACCTTACTTCCGCTATAAACGGCACTATTGAGCTCTCTATTGAATTACTGAATATTCCGGATAGATAAATGATGATCCCGTAAGCAAAGAAAAATACATCCGTAGAGCCGCTCACCCCAAACCAGGCCGCTATAAAAAACGGCACCAGAAATCCAATCGATTTGCCTGATGCGCTCCAAAATGTGGTCTTGACAATGTCTCTAAACAACAAAGAACGCGATATTTTTATCCGGTCGCTCGATACACGAATCCGTGCAAATATACTATTAGACAGGTATGCTCCTCTTGTTTTTTATTACGCCATTATATACATTAGATTATATCATATAAGAGAGTTTCGGCAAGGGGGCGAGTCGCAATAAGGACTTAAAGGGGATCAAATATAGAATTACTTACCCGCAAGAGTCATTAAGCCTTTACGAAGGCTCTCCAATATCCCCTTTTCCTTTATCCTCCAGAGAATATTCGAGGAAAACATACGTTTTATTCTGTTACGCCTATTTTTTTTATCAACAGTAACTTCGATGAGTCCCGCCAATTCCCTGAACCGCTCCTTTGATATAGCAGGACAAAAATAATTCATTGGACTTTGATGATTATAAAGAGCGACATCATAGCTCTCCCCTATTACCCCCATCTTCTTACATAGATCGAAGGCCTCCGTACCGGGATAAGGCGTAAAGATACTATATATCAAAAGATCGCACGGGATATTCTTCATTTGACTGAAAGTGTCCATTAATGTTTCTTCTGTTTCCTGAGGAAATCCGATCATATAAAAAACGTGCAGGTCGATGCTGTATTTTTTTATTATCTTGGCTGCCGACAAAGCTTCTTCAACAGTAATATTCTTGCGTATCAGTTTTAACATTTCATCGTTCCCTGACTCAATGCCAAGACGTATCGAAAAACATCCGGCTTTTTTCATTATAGCGATAGTTTCCTCGTCCACCAGTTTCACATGAATTTCGCATGCCCATTTGAGACCAGGGCACTGTCTTATGATTGAATTACATAAATCAAAGACGTATTTCCTGGTCACTCCAAAATAGTCGTCTTCGAAAGAAACCGCCTTCAGGCCCATACTTTGGCATAGTTTAATTTCTTCAATTATGTTATCCGGAGACCTGAATCTCACTCTCCTGCTCCAAATATTTCTGGACCCACAGAACACGCAGTTATACGGACAGCCTCTTGTGGCAAATATGTGCCTAAAAGCCTCCTTTGGATACAAGCCATAGTCTTTCAATGCCGTTTTTGCATTTTCTATGGGAAATCTTAGCGAATCTAAATCATCTATATATGCCTGGCTCGCATTCTCAGCTACACCGTCTTTTGTTCTGTACATAACGCCGCTTATATTTTGAAGCCCGCTGTCATGCCTTATAGCATGAAGCAGTTCGACAATGGTCTTCTCCCCCTCGCCTTTTACGCCTATATCTATTTCGGGGCAAGCAAAGATATCTTCTCCGACCATCGACGGATGAGGCCCTCCCATTATTACAATCGTCCCTTTGTCGCATTCTTTCGCAATTTTGGCAATTATGCATGCCGACTTAAAATTTTGCGATTTGGCCGTAATACCTACAACATCCGGCCTCCAATCCTTGATCACCGATCTAACTTCGTTCCATATCTCTGCGGCTGGGTTTTTTAAATTGTCCAGGTACCTGCGAAAACCTTCGCCCGTTTCGTAAACGACGCTTCGCTTCTCGCTGTGCGGCGTGAAGTCGGCATTGTAAGCCATTACTTCCCAATCTGTGTTATTCTTGATAGCTCCGGCAAGATAACCAAGAGAAAGAGGATAGAGATCAAGAGAATATGAGGGCTTATACAACCTATGGAATAACGGCTCGATCAGCAGGATTTTATTTCGTCGTTTCATTAATCTCCAAATAGCGTAAATGTTCGGCTTTTCACTCTAATATATTATATTTATTCTAACCCCTAATCGGTGGACAACTTTGTTTGAGCAGGGCCTGTCGTGCTTGGAACCGGCGTAAAAGGCGGGAGCTGCGCAGCCGGTTTATCCGATACCGGGCCGGTAGAGCTGGACCGGGGCACAAAACTATGTATTACCTCAGTTTGCTGGGCGGTTTTATTCAACGTAGCTACAGGAAGCGAATAGGCAGATTGATCAGGTACATCCTGAGCCATTTTTTCCGACAACACTGGTCCCGTAGCGCTTTTTATCGGCGTAAAAGCAGGAAGTGTCTTAAGCGACGGAGCCGATTGTTGTGATACCTCAGGCGAGTCGATAACCGGTGAGGTAGCTACTTGCGGAGGCAGCGCTGTTTCTAATTGTTTGAAGCTTTCGTCTTTTAATTCTTGAGTATCAGAAACTTTTTTAATTAATGCAGTCTTCTCTACAGGTTCGATTCCGGATTTAGGTGTATAAATTTGATATGATTCATCACTAGCAGGCAGTGCTGGTTCCGGCTCGGCAACCCTGGCAGGAACAACATTTTTCTCAGGCAGAGAAGAACTGGATTCTAGTTCGGTTGAAGTATTCCTTACCAAATAGTTCGTTACCAAACCAATAATAACACCTAAAAAAAGTACTAATAGTACAATACTGGTTATTATCAATGCTGATTTCGTCATATTTCACTATCAACTCCTGTTTGAAAATTGATTATACCATATGTAGCATATAATCCATACCAAAATCATTTACAAATTTGCCGTATCTGCATAAATTTTTACGCCCCGTCAAAATCGCCTGTCGCGATGAGTTCAGGGCTTAAAGTGTGGAGCTGTGTCCACTGAGGGGTTCCGTTAGAATCCCATACGTGGATACCGAATTCCCCGTAATCGAGGATGACTTCATCCTGGTTGTCCCCGTCGAAGTCGCCTCTTGC
>JBAZNZ010000006.1 GCA_041648975.1 Candidatus Omnitrophota bacterium
ATCCTTTCCGGCGGCCTCATGCCGAAAAGAAGGAGCCTTAAACACCTGGAGAAGTCCCAGATCCCGGTCCTCATAACAAAAGAGGATACTTATGCGATAGCGTCGCGGGTACATTCGCTCGTCGTCAAACTTAAACCCCAGGACGTCCAGAAGATCAAGATAATCGTCGATATGGTGGAGAAATATCTGGACATAGACAAGATCCTCGACAATCTGAGATGATATTATTTTTTTAATATGAAGATTTCGAAAGATACAAGGATAGCCGTCGCCATGTCAGGCGGAGTGGATTCGTCGCTAGCGGCCGCTTTATTGAAAAAAGAAGGCTATAACGTGATCGGCCTGACATTCAGGATGTGGCCGAAAGAGGAGTGCGGTTCAAGCGCAGGGAGGGCATGCTGCAACCTGGAGGCTGTGACAAGGGCGAGGGCAGTCGCTGAGGACCTAGACATTCCATATTATGTCTTCGATTTTAGCGAAGAGTTCAAGCGGGAAGTGATCGATTATTTTTGCGGGGAATATTTGAAGGGGCTCACGCCGAACCCGTGCGTCGTATGCAACGAAAAGATAAAGTTCTCGCTCCTGCTTGAAAAAGCGAAGTCGCTCGGTTGCGAATATATAGCTACCGGCCATTACGCGAATATATCGAAAAGCAAGAAGACCGGGAGGTTCCTGCTCAAAGAAGGCAAGGACAAGTCGAAAGACCAGTCGTACTTTCTCTTCAGCCTTAAACAGGAACAATTGAAGCATATACTGTTTCCATTGGGAGCTATAACGAAGGCAAGAACGCGGTTTTTGGCAAAGGGATTCAAGTTGAAAACTCACAACACCGTGTCCAGCCAGGATATCTGTTTTATTCAGGACCTTAATTACGCTGACTATATAATGAAAAAAACAGGAATAAAGATAAAGCCTGGAGATATAGTCGATTTAAACGGCAATATCTTGGGGCGGCATAAGGGTATACCCTTCTATACGATAGGACAGCGGAGGGGCTTAGGCGTGGCATATAGTGAGCCGCTTTACGTAACAGGAATAGACATGAAAATGAACCGGATAGTTGTAGGGACAAAGAATGATATGTTGAAGACCGGGTTGGCAGCCGACAGATTAAACTGGATAGCGGTGGAGGGTATCAATAAGCCGTTTAAGACGCTGGCGAGGATACGATATAACGCGAAAAAGGCAAAGGCTGTCGTATCTAAGTCAGCCGGCGGCGCGGTAAAGGTAGAATTCGACGACCCGCAGAGCGCTCCTACGCCGGGCCAGGCGGTCGTGTTTTACGATAAAGATGTTGTTGTGGGCGGAGGTTGGATAAAGGAAAGTAATTAATCACTTAATCACTGAGGCTAAAATCATGAATAAGCTGGCTCGACTGCATAAGATGTTGCGGCAGTTGAGGCGGGTTGTTATCGCCTATTCCGGCGGGCTCGACAGCACGTTCCTGCTTAAAGCGGCCGTAGACACGCTTGGGCTGGACAATGTGCTTGCCGTAACCGCTAAGTCCGAGACATATCCTGACACTGAATATAAAGAGGCTAAACGTATAGCAAAGTCGATAGGCGCGCGCCACCTGACGATACATACAGACGAGCTCGGAATAGCGAATTTCAAACGCAATCCAGTCAATCGCTGTTATTATTGCAAGAAAGAACTTTTTAAGAGACTCGACGCCATAAGAAAGAAATATGGGATGAAATATGTTCTTGACGGCACAAATTACGACGACCTGAAAGACATCCGCTACGGCAGGAAAGCCGCAAAAGAGCTGGGCGTACGAAGCCCACTGCTGGAATCCGGGATGACCAAATCTGATATTCGGAAATTTTCAAGGAGGCTCAAGCTCCCGACATGGGATAAACCGTCCTTTGCCTGTCTTGCCTCGCGATTCCCGTTCCACAGCGACATTACGCGAAAAGACCTGGTCAGGCTTGACAGGGCAGAGGAATATTTGAGACGACTGGGCATAAAGCAGATACGGGTGCGGATGCACGGCGATATGACGAGACTTGAGGTATGTGTGGGCGATCTCACAAGAGCTGTGAAAATGAGAAAGACAATAGTACGCAAATTGAAGGATCTAGGGTTTAAATATGTATCGCTGGACCTTCAGGGTTACCGCACCGGAAGCATGCATGAGGGAACCTAAGATTTCACTTTTTTAATATTTTATGTCATGCTATAATAGCCAAAATTCGGCGGGGTAGCTCAGTCTGGCAGAGCAGTCGGCTCATACCCGGCGTGTCACTGGTTCAAATCCAGTCCCCGCTACCAATTTTCGCTTCTACCTAAGTCATACGAAAATTGATCCTGAGGAAGTTGGAGTTAGACTGCATGCTGACGAAGGACTTCCTTTAAAAGGACGCCAATCTCTTCCCGTAAGAACTCTTATGGATTCAACGGAGAATTCTATATAAATAGGAGCTGCTTATGAAAAAGATATTGCTGCTTGCTGCTATAATTGTAATATCAGTCGTTGCGACAACGGCTGTATTTGCCAGACGAGGCGCTATAGGTCCCGCGGGGCCGGTGCCGCGGGTCAGCTACATCGAGCCGAAGAACGATTCCACTGTGGATCTATCCGGCAAAGACCTGCTGACATTTAGATGGAACAATGTCCCTATGCCGGGCGGAGGGCGGGAGTCTTTCAGGTTTACGCTATACAAAGGGCGCGGTTATGATGTACTGGTCAAGAAAGTCATTGATGAGAGGACATTTTCGATAGAGGTCCCTTCAGATATGTTTGAGGATGGCAGAGAGTACTCCTGGAGGGTTATGCAACGCGACGGAAAGAGCATGGCTTGGAGCCGGTATGATATATGGTACTTCAGAGTCAATAAAAAGAGATGATCGTGAAGAGAGATAGACAGAATTTGACAGAGAGGGTGCTTAAGACCGTGCGCAATTACGGTATGATCAAACCGGGCAGTATTGTGCTCGCCGCAGTGTCCGGCGGCCCCGATTCGGTATTCCTGCTCCATACACTAAACGCCCTAAAACGCAAACTTAAGTTAAAAGAACTGATCGTGTGCAACCTGGATCACGGGTTGAGGGGCGCGGAATCGGCCGAGGATTCTCTTTTTGTCGGACGGCTGGCGAAAGAATTGGGGTTGAAGATAATATATAAAAATATTGACCTGCTTAAAGAAAGATCGAAAGAGCTTTCTCCCGAAGAGATGGCCCGCGAGGCGCGATATAATTTCTTCAGGGACGCGGCTAAAGAGACAAAAGCCGACATTATCGCAACCGGCCATACTCTCGACGACCAGGCTGAGACGATACTTATGCGCATCATAAAAGGCTCCTCTCTTAAAGGGATCGTCGGCATTTCGCCCGTAAGGGAAGAGCGCAGTTTATCATTCGTGAGGCCGCTCATCGAGCTTGAGAAAGAAGAGATCATACGATATCTCGATGGCGACGGCATTCCTTACCGCATAGACAGCTCGAATCTGAGCTCTAAATATTTCAGGAACCTGGTAAGAAAAGAAGTTATTCCGTTCCTGGAACGGTATAATCCCCGATTGAAACGCGTATTGTTCAACCTCGCCGAGCACCTTAGGGAAGATTTTGAGTTTATTGCGGGCGAAAAGGCCAAAAGTAGAAGCGGTATATCCGCGCGTCCTGACGGATCGGTCGAGATATGTCTTAAGGACATAGTGGTTCAGCCAAAGGCGCTGCAGAAGGAAGTGCTGAGGGATCTTCTGGAGAAAGCGGGCGGGTCTGTTAAGAAACTTTCGTTCAGGCATTGGAAAGAGATGGAGGGGCTCATCAGAGACAGGCATAAAGGTAATTCTGTCGACCTCCCGGGCGGCGTGCGTATCATGCGGACCGACAAGGCGCTTGTCCTCGGTCGTCCCTCGCTTTGTTCGGGATGGGGCCAGTGTGAAATCGATAGCGTCAGAGACCTCGGCACTTAGCTAACGCATGGCTTAATAAACTTGGCCTCGGTCGGAGACCTCGGCACTTAGCTAACACCATGGCTTAATAAACTTGGCCTCGGTCGGAGACCTCGGCACTTAGCTAACACCATGGCTTAATAAACTTGCCATGTTTGAATTGTTTTGGTAAAATGACGTCACAAAGGAGCTTAAAATATAATGGCAAATAAAAACACAAAGAATCCGTTGAAACCGCAAAAGGGCGGCAGCAATTTCATAATATGGCTTTTCGTCTTTCTAGGCCTTTTCTGGCTGCTTAATAACATCAATCAGGGCATGGAGAAGCCGGTCCAGGATGTCGCCTATGCCAATTTCTTTGATATCTTGAAGGACAACCAGGCCAGCCAGAAGATAAAATCCTGCACTAAGACTGAAAACATTCTTAGGGGCGAGTTCTCGAATGGGACGAAGTTTGCCGTAAATATACCCGAGAACGACCAGGACCTGATGAGACTCCTGCGCGAGAACGTCAAGAATTTTGACATAAGGCCGCCGAAGACTCTCTGGGTTAACCTCTTTTATTCGCTCGGACCTATGTTCCTATTCATACTGTTCCTGTGGCTGTTCGCCTACAGGTCGCCGGGCGGAGGCGGGGGGAAGATATGGTCTTTCGGAAAGTCCAGAGTGACTCTTGCGTCCGACCAGAATAACAAGAAAACTTTCGAGGACGTCGCGGGCGTTGACGAGGCGAAGGAAGAGTTGAAAGAGGTAATAGAATTCTTGAAAGATCCAAAAAAGTTTCAGAGGCTCGGCGGAAAGATACCTAAAGGAGTCCTTTTAATGGGGCCTCCGGGAACAGGCAAGACCCTTTTGGCCAAAGCGGTCGCCGGCGAGGCGAGCGTGCCGTTCCTGTCGATATCGGGCTCTGATTTCGTGGAGATGTTCGTCGGCGTCGGCGCATCCCGCGTGCGTGACTTGTTCGACCAGGCGAAGAAATCGGCGAAGCAATCCGGACGCGGCGCCATCATATTCATAGATGAGATCGACGCTGTCGGCAGGCAGAGGTTCGCCGGCATAGGCGGCGGACATGACGAACGGGAGCAGACCCTGAACGCGCTTCTCGTCGAGATGGACGGATTCAATACTCAGGAAGGCGTCATATTGATAGCGGCGACTAACAGGCCCGACGTGCTCGATCCGGCGCTCCTCAGGCCCGGAAGGTTCGACCGCCAGATAGTGATCGACAGGCCGGACATTGTCGGACGCGAGGCGATACTTAAAGTCCATACGCGGAACATTAAACTCGATAAGAAGGCGGAGCTTAACTCGCTTGCGCGCCAGACCTCCGGTTTTTCGGGGGCTGACCTCGCCAACCTGGTAAATGAGGCGGCACTCCTGGCGGCAAGACGCAACAAAGAGACCGTAACGATGGTCGAGCTTCAGGAATCCATAGACAGAGTTATGGCCGGCCCGGAAAGAAAATCTAAGGTCATATCAAAGCCGGAAAAGAAGATAATCTCGTATCATGAATCAGGCCACGCTCTGCTGGCGCTCGTGATCCCGGGAGCGGATCCGCTTCATAAAGTATCCATATTGCCGCGCGGGATGGCGCTCGGTTACACTATAAGGATGCCTCTCGAGGACAGGTATATAGTCACCAAGGAAGAGCTCTTGAACAGGATAACCGGCATACTGGGAGGCAGAGCAAGCGAGGATCTGATCTTCAGCGAGCTGTCGACAGGCGCCCAGAACGACCTCGAGGTATCTACCGCGATCGCGAGAAAAATGGTCACGAGGTTCGGTATGAGCGAAAAATTGGGCCACCTGACATTCGGCCACAGAGAAGAGCAGGTCTTCCTGGGCCGCGACCTGATAGATGAACGCAATTACAGCGACCAGACAGCGCTCGTTATAGATCAGGAGATCAGGAAGATAATCGATGACTGTTATACCAGGGCAAAGGACGAGTTGAGCAAGCATAAAGACAAGCTTAAGACCCTTGCCGAAAAACTCCTGGAAAAAGAGGTAATGGAAGTAGAAGAGATAAGGGTCCTTCTGGGATATAAAAAGGATGAAAAACCTGATCCGAGTAGCTCCGTTAACCCGCCCAGCCAAAACAAGACAGCCTGATATCGATATAGAGATCGGCAGGTTTCGTCTCGCCTTCAGCGTCAGGACATACGTTATGGGGATCCTGAACGTAACTCCCGATTCCTTTTCCGACGGAGGAAAGTTCTTCGACAAGGATAAGGCCGTGAAGCATGCCATGGATATGGCGCGCGAAGGAGCGGACATTATAGACGTCGGAGGGGAGTCTGCAAGGCCCGGCTCAACCGAGATCAGCGTTGAAGAAGAGCTCGATCGCGTCATGCCGGTCGTGGAGGCCATGGCAGGGAAAGCGGGCGTCCCTGTGTCGATAGATACACGAAAAGGGAAAGTGGCTGAGGCCGCATTGAGGGCCGGCGCGAAAATAGTGAATGACATTTCGGGATTCAAGTATGATCCGTATCTGGCTGCCGTTACCGCGCGATATGACGCAGCTGTCATATTGATGCACATGCGCGGGACGCCTCTAGATATGCAGAAGGCGCCGCGCTACAAGAATGTGATGAAAGAGGTTGCCGGGGAATTGCAGCGATCTATCAAGATCGCCGTCGATGCGGGTGTGAAAAAGGAGAAGGTGATCATAGATCCCGGTATAGGTTTTTCAAAGACTGCCGAACACAATCTCGTCATCCTCAACAGGCTTGATGAGATCAAGGCTCTGGGCTATCCGGTCTGCGTCGGGACTTCGAGAAAGTCATTCATAGGAAAGGTCCTGGGCATCGAGGGTACGAATAACAGGCTGGCAGGTACGCTGGCTACATGTGTAATGGCGATCATGAAGGGCGCCAATATTTTAAGGGTCCATGATGTCAGGGAGGTTGTTGCGGTAAGTCGTATGACCGACAGCGTATTACGGGAAAGGGCCTTTTGATATGTCATATATTTCGAACTGGAAGATAATCCTGGAACTGGCGCTTCTATGGTATGTGATATATATGGTACTCCTATTTGTGAAAGGCACGCGTTCGGAGCATCTCCTTAAGGGCCTCCTCATCATAGCATTGATATTCACCATTACCCAGCAACTGAAGCTGGACACCATAAATTGGGTGCTCACAAGGCTCGTTCCGATATCTGTAATCGGGCTCGTTGTAATATTCCAGCCGGAGCTTCGTCGGGGCCTCGCGAGGCTGGGACAGCTTGGCGTCCCGCAGGAGAACGTCGAGGCGATCGACGAGATAGCGAGGGCGTCCTCGGATCTCAGCAAGAGGAAGATAGGCGCTCTTATGGTCATAGACAGAGGGAGCGAGCTGAAAAGCTATGTCGAGAGCGGCACGCAGCTTGACAGCAAGGTCAGCGATTATCTCCTGGTTTCGATATTCACGCATCAATCGCCGCTCCATGACGGCGCTGTCATAATCCAACAGGGACGGTTGACGGCCGCGGGATGCGTATTGCCGCTGCCACAGGACGACAAGGATATCCCGCGCTCTCTCGGTATGCGGCACCGCGCGGCAGTGGGTATAAGCGAAGAGACCGACGCGCTCTGCGTAGTGGTGAGCGAAGAGACGGGTGCGATCTCGGTTGCCAGCGGAGGCAACCTGACATACGATATCGGGGAAGATAACCTATCTAAAGTGCTTAAGAGCATACTATATAAGCCGTCGGACCAGAAGACGCCGTTTTCGCATATCTGGTCCAAAAAGAGGAAGGCAACTTGAGGATCCCGGAGTTCATTAAAAGTTTTTTTACTAAAAATATAGGACTTAAGGTAACGGCGTTGCTGCTGACATTGGTCCTATGGTTCTACGTCGTCGGAGAGCTTAATAAGGGCAGCGAGGAAGAGAAGCATTTCCTGAATAAGATACTTCCGTCGGGAGACGTTGCGGCTAAACAGCTTTCCATACAACCAGTATTCATAGGCAAGCCTCGGCCCGGTTATGCGATAGACATATCGTCAGTGATGGTCGAGCCTGATTACTGTATCGTCATAGGGACAAAGGAACTGCTGGGCAAGATACGGGTAGCGTACACTATGCCGATAGACATTGCCGGCGCATCCAGGTCGCTGATCCGGCCCGTGGCGCTTAGCCCGATCGCGCCCGGTGTTTATATGGAAGAGACGTTCGTGCAGGTCACTGTGCCGATCGAAAAGATCAGGCAATAGGATCATTTATGGTTAAACTCGGCGTCAATATAGACCACGTTGCCACTTTGAGAGAGGCGAGAAAGACCTATATGCCGGATCCGGTAGAAGCGGCCCGGATATGCTTAAAAGCAGGCTGCGATTCGATTGTATGCCATTTGCGGGAAGACAGAAGGCATATAAAGGATGCGGATGTGTTGCGGCTGAGAAAGATCCGGGGCATGAGGCTTAATCTCGAGATGTCGGCGGTGAAAGATATAGTAGATTTCGCGTGTAAGGTGAAGCCTGACCAGGCTACGCTTGTGCCTGAGCGAAGACAGGAGGTCACGACCGAAGGCGGCCTTGATGTAAAAAAGAATTATAATAAAATAAAATCTGTCGTATCGAGGCTGAAGCGTGCCGGCATTGAGGTCAGCCTATTCATCAATCCGTCGAAACAACAGGTGGATGCGTCGGCTGATTCCGGCGCTGCGATCATAGAGTTCCATACGGGCGAATATGCCAACGCCGCTTCGAAAGCGGCACGAAGGCGCCAACTAGGTATCCTGAAAGATGAAACCGCATACGCTTTGTCGAAGGGTCTCGAAGTTAATGCCGGACATGGATTGAATTACGATAATACGGCTGATGTCGCGGCGATCAAAGGCATGAATGAATTGAATATCGGCCACTCTATTATTTGCAGGGCCGTCTTTGTAGGGATGGAAAGGGCGGTCGAAGAGATGCTGGAGATTATAAGATGATATTCGGCGCCGGTGTCGACATAGTCGAGGTATTCAGGATGAGAGACGCTATAAATAAGTGGGAGCACAGCTTCCTGTCGAAGATATTTACCGAGAAAGAGATCGGTTACTCGATATCACGGAGGTTCTCTTACCAGCACTTTGCCGCCAGGTTCGCGGCAAAAGAGGCGGTTATCAAGGCGTTCGGCGAGCCCCGCAAATTTCCCATCAAATGGACGGACGTCGAGGTATTGAACGATAAAGAGGGTAAGCCCATGATAGAATTCCGCGGCGACGCGCTTAAGCTGAAAAAGAGGAAGAAGATCGACCGGATAATCGTCAGCATGTCCCATTCCAAGAATTACGCGATAGCGAACGTTATATTGATGAAGAAAGGTTAGCGATGCAGCAGATAAAAGACGCGCTGACGAAGTTCCCTAAAAGGGCGACGGATGCGCATAAGGGTGACTTCGGCCACGTCCTTGTCATGGCGGGATCGTGCGGATATACCGGTGCTGCGTATCTCGCGAGCCAGGCCTCAGCGCTTTCGGGCAGCGGACTCGTGACCCTTGCGATAGCGAAAAGCCTGTACGGTGTGCTAGCGTCAAAATTGACGGAGGTAATGGTCCGTCCGTTCATCGAGACTAAAGACGGTTCCCTAAGTCTCCTGGCCGAAAAAGACCTTGTCGGCTTTGCGCATAAATGTAATTCTATCGCGATCGGCCCTGGACTGTCGCAGAATAAGGAGACGCAGCGGCTTGTAAGGAATCTACTGGAAAAACTCGACAAGCCGGTTGTACTTGACGCGGACGGTATTAACGCATTTGTAGGATGCCTGGATGCCCTGAAAAATTCGAAGCGACCGCTTGTAATGACACCTCATCCGGGAGAGTTGGCGAGGCTGATAGGGAAAGAGGCGGAAGAGATTCAGAAGGATAGAAAAAATATTGCTTTAAGCTTTGCTAATGAGTATAATACGGTCTTAGTTTTAAAGGGGCACAACACTGTCATTGCAGAACCGGGCGGCGAATATTATGTGAATGAGACCGGCAACGTTGGGATGGCTTCCGGCGGCACAGGCGATGTGTTGACAGGAATAATAGCTAGCTTCATAGGACAGGGGCTAGATCCTTTTACAGCCGCTGTGTTGGGCGTATATTTTCACGGCCTGGCCGGCGATGAGGCGGCTAAAGAGAAGGGCCAACTCAGCCTGCTCGCTACGGATATATTAAATAAGTTGCCGGAAGTTTTGACGGTGCTGGGGTAGCTCAATTGGCAGAGCACCGCATTTGTAATGCGGACGTTGAAGGTTCAATTCCTTTCCCCAGCTCCAAGTTATTTAAGTCGAAATAGTACAGATAGGAATTGAAGCGAATACAATAAATATTTATATAAATGCGAAAATTAAATAAATATAAAATCAAATCATTGTATTGGAATAAGGATTATACAGCTATACGCATTCACGCGTTAATCTAAAGAAGGCAAGAATATACTGGCATAAAATAACAGGAGTGCCGCTTGCTCAATTTACTAAGCCATATGTACGAAAAGGAAATCCGAATCTAAGCAATAGAAAATTGCTTTACGGGCTTGTCCATATTCGCTATAATGACAAAAAGCTGTTGGAAACGATACATAATTGGATTGATATATATGTAGATCAGTTTAGTGGTGAGGTACCATAGCGGCCAAATGGACCAGACTGTGGTGAACGCAGCGTCATGAAGAAATTCATGATGGAAAAGCGGGTGAATTCAGGGGAGCCCTTAATAGCGAAACATTAAGGGGAATCCTGAGCCAAGCCTAGAACCGTAATGGTTCTTTGAAGGTGCAGAGACTAAGCGCCCGCCGCCTAAAGTTCGCAAGAACCAAGGTGATGAGATAGTCCAAGCCTCGAGGTAACTTGAGGGCCCTTGAAATCTGGCGGCGCAAGCCTTCGATGGTTCGAATCCATCCCTCACCACCAACTTAACAGATTTATTGCATAAGTTCTATAGTGTCAGTGAGTTATGCGACCTGGAGATTTTAGACTTTAACAAAAAGCCATTAAAATTGGTTCCGGTAAAAATATTTTCTGTCTAATATGGAAAGAGGTCTACAACGAATTAACTCTTGAAAATTATAGATTCAGAAAAAGGATCTGTATGTAAATGAGACAAAGCGCTGGCTGGTATGGCCAGCGCTTTTAATTTGGGGGTAATGAGGTATGAATGCTGACGATTATATAGGGAAAGGCTCGGAACATATAGCAAAGGCTATTGCAGGGGTTGCGAAAGAGCCTCCGTCATGGCAACAATTATTACTTCAGGAGTATTTGAAGGTGGAATTAAACAGAGAACTAATAGAGAGCCAAAGGAAGCATCAGGACGATTCAATTAAGCAGATGAAGCACCTTGTTTATGCAACGTGGGGATTAGTCGTGGCAACGTTGTTATTGGTGCTAATAAAGCATTAAAAGGAGAGGCTATGGGATATTTGATAGGTTTTTATCATAACGCGTGGGGATTGGTTCCATTTGCTTTAGTGGCATCTTTAGTGTTGTTTTTATTCAGAAGGTGTGGCTTCATCAAATATTTCTCTGTTTTATGGTTGGTTCTAATTGGATACGAATATTCACAAGTCTATGGTGGGAATGTCTATGGAGCTATGATACAGAGTGGAATGGCAAGGACTTATTCTAAAGTGGTGGGTTATCTTGTGGGGTATCTGTATTTTTCTATCGTTGCTTCTGTTCCATTTATTTTTATGGATGTAATAAAGAGTAAACTAGCTAAAAAACTATATCTTTTGATGTTCGTTATATTTATGTGGGTAACGCCATTTATATGTGAATTTATCGGAGATATTGCGAAAAGATAAGTAGGTAGTAGAGAATGAGGAATTATGGGACGCGTCAAAAAAGGACACGCAGTTTGAGTGGAATGCCCCCAAAGTGACACGTCCCTAATAGCTGCCTTTGCTGCGCAATGCAGAAAGAGGTGTGAAACGAACAAAAACTTGAAGATTTTAGATATAGAAAACGGATCCGTGTAAATTGGGAGAAGCGCTGGCTATTGTATAGTCTGCGCTTTTTTGCTTGAACGCGTATTTTGTGAGTCATGGCAAGGAGATGGTAATTATGATGAAAATTTTAGCGTATATATTCTTCGCATATCTTTACATATCAGTTGGCGTATTTATTTACTTCTTGATTCGTGATAAACGAGGGAAAGTGCCTTATAATCCTAATAACCTAAATGGCTTGTCAGCGATTTTTTCGCTTGGAACACTTATTATGCTTTGGTTAATTTTAAGCATAGGCATAGAAAAGTTTTTACTTGCACCCATACCTTATTCTTGGGGGTGGCACGAAGGAGAAGGAGTTAAGAATTCATTAAGATTCAATTTAGCTTGGATGATTGCTCTTGCAATATCAGTTTATATATTTTGGATTATAGGAGAGCTTCAAAGGAAAGAAAAGGTTATAAAAGAGTTGCAAGCTCGGTATCAAAAATTAAAGGGGACAGATAAAGGGGAGTGCAAAAATGGGCATGGCTAATCTTTCAGACATAAAATCAGAGCCGATTCTTCTCAAAGATAAGGAGTGGAGCTTGATTGATGGCGAGCTTTGTCTTGTAACGGAATTTTTCCCAATGATGGGGAGTAGCGTTAAGGATGGGGTTGTAATATCGCCCAGCACCTCCGCCCCTTACGCAAAAATTACTATTAGATGTAAAAAAATACCCACTGAAATAACCGCCTTTATAACACATTCCATTGACTTTGCTAACCTTTGGGATGCCTTTAGGTATAGAGAAACACATAATAAGACCGATGAGATACTTATTTATTGGTCAACGAAGCATTATAATAGTGTCATTGCAAAGATAATATCCTCGGTTATGCTAACTATCCTCGGTGGCACGTCTCTGCCGAAAATCCTTATTATGCTTCGTCCTAACGGTGCTTATGAAAAAAGCGGGAGTGATTCAAGATTGCCCCACGATATAAATGCAAATGTTTTTATATATGGCTCATTACCTATTAAGTGTTGGATACCTGATATTATGAATGAGGCAGTTAAACATTAAAAGCTAAATAGAGAGGTGCGAAAATGTCAGAGCAAAATCCTGCAACAATAATAAAAAACGCAGTAGAAGACCTTGCGGGGAAAATAATATTTTTATCAGGCGAAGTAGCAACTTTTAAGCAAGCTCTGTGCGACCTCGTAATCAAGGCGAATGATTCGAGCAATAAAATGCTTAAGGCTTCAAAGATGTATTTTGCAGGAAGTATTATTCTGTCAGCAGTTATAGCCTTTAGTGCGTTAGTTCCTAAGTGGGGTTTTGTATCCACTCAAGGCGGTTATACATTAAAGTATAATCAGGTTACAGGGAAAGCTGTTGTGTATAAATGTAATTATTCAACCGAAGGGAAGTATGTATACCAAGAATTCCCTGTCGAAAAATATAAGCCTTAAGATTTCGTTGTTAAAGAAATAAATGAACAATCAAGCCATAGCATATTGCGGATGCTTTACCGATATGCAGGAAATGTTGATTCTTGACAGCATACCTTTTTAGGTGTCTTGACACTACAGGTGTAATATGCTACACTTATCGGTGTAATGTGAGGAACGCATATGATCCCGCTTAAATCGACAATAACTAAAAAGATACTAAATTACTTTTTTGTCAATCCACAAGAAAGCTTATATGTAAATGAGCTGTCCCGGAAGCTATTTCTGGATAAAAGGAACCTGGTAAAAAAGATCAAGGAGCTAGAGGCTGAAGGGATATTGGTTCATGAGACGAGAGGCAACCTTAAGTTATATGCTATAAATGCTAGCTATCCTTTATATAAAGAATTTCGTAAAATTATCATGACAACGGTAGGAGTCGAGGAACAACTGAGGCATCTTTTAAAAGGAGTTACTGGAGTTAAAGAAGCGTATATTTATGGCTCATATGCGAAAAATGCTATGGATACTCATAGCGATATCGACGTTCTTATTGTAGGTAGTGTAGGTGTTGTAACCGTACAAAAGCACATAAGCAAGCTACAGAGAGAAATAGATAGGGAGATAAGCGTTACTGTTATGACCAAAAAGGACTTTACCCGGCGCGTAAAGGCAAAAGATCCCTTTATTAGTGGTGTGCTCAAACAAAAGCACATAAAGATAATATGATGAAATTCGAAGATAAATATTTCAAAGATTTTGTATTTACAAAGGATCAGGTCAAAAAGAATTTCGATAATGCCTTAAAAGATATTAAGATTGCGCGTCAAGATGCCATCCCGGATGTCAAATTCACATACTCTTATGATGCACTTATTAAAGGTGGTATTGCTTTGATAAGCAGCTACAACAAAAAAGTCAAAAGTGCGCCAGGGCATCATGTGAAGATTATAGAGATGGTTGCGAAAATATTAAATGACGACACAATTGAAGCTGTGGGCGGCGCTATGCGCTCAAAGCGCAATGTGGATTTCTACGATGGCGGGGTGGAGGTTACCGAAAAAGAGGCGTGCGAATATTTGGGTTTCGTAGACAGTATTTTGAAAAAAATTGAAAAAGCCTTAAATATCTGATAATATGCTTGCGGGTGAGGAAGTTTCTATATGTTAAGTTCGAGGCGAACCCTCACCACCAGTAATATCTACTCAGTTCGACTGAGTATTATAATACCCGCGTTGAAGATGGATTCGCAAAAAGGGTTTTTAAGGGAAAAAAGAATTTTTTCCCTTATCGGCGCACGAGAACATCTATGCGGAAGAAAGGATAACATTAAAAGGAAAACATCAGGTTTTCCTTTTAAGGAGCCCATAGCCTAAGTTCAGGGCGACGAATCCGTCCCTCACAATAGTTAAATGAGTGTGCTATGTGATAATTTTAGACCTAATAATACCCGTAAATTAGCATCCGCAGTTGTGGGGTGCTAATTTTATTTTAAGGGGGTAATGTGGAAGAAAAAAATCTAAACGAGACAATTAAAGAAGCGGTTACTGCAGAAAGCCGTAAAGACAGTTGGTTAGAAACGCTTGGCATATCATGGGAAGATGTTATTAAGGCACTTGAACAATCGGAGAAAGATGAGAAATATTTAACGGAATTAGCTAAAAAAACAGCATCTAATAAATCGAGACACTTTATAGTTGTGCGCAGTATAGTATTAGACATTCATTTGCTTTTGGATTATACCGTAAGCTCTGTCATTGGGTTTATGCTTGTCTTTCGGGGTGGACATCATGGAAAGGAATATAATGGGCAAGAGGTTCAGGAAATTATAGATTTTATACATGACAAGGTTGACTATGCAAAGAGGGTGCATATCATAGAGAGGCTGAAGATATTTAGCAAAGACGCTATCAAAATATTATATGCAGTTAATAATCTTCGAGTTGCTTTTGCTCACGGTAAAAAGAACGTAGAGTACAATTACTTCAATAAATCGGTATTTGATAAGAATACTATTGATAGACTACAGGCAGATAAAAACAAGGTATTGGGAGAATACTCGGAGTTTCTGAAGAATAGCACAGATAAGAAAACATAAGGAGAAGTAAGTAGCTGACGTTTAAACGTCAACTACTTTGTGGGTAACTAGAGTATTGGGATGAATTAAGAATAAAATAATGAAAATTAAGATTAGTAAAATTCAAGCCGCAGAAGCGCAGCTAAATGAAGCTATCTTTTTATTTTTTGATGAGGCTAATCCTGTAGTTATTGAAACATTGATAGGGGCTGTTATAGGTATATTGCGACCTATAGGTAAAAAATATGGCATTCAAGCCCCTTCCCATGATTCGGATAAAATAAAGCCAGAATATAAGAAGCTATGGATAGACACTCTTCATAAAGCTCAGAATTTTTTTAAACACGCTGATAATGATTCAGATGATATTTTATCTTACGAAAATGATATATTGCCTTTTTGCATTGTTGAAGCATGTCATTTGTTCAGATATGTCGCATCCGATAAATGCTTGAAATATCGACAGTCTCAGCCTGCCCTACTGTTTGAAATATGGTTTTGGCTGAAATATCCCCATTTATTAAAAGACTTAGCTGAGACTGAGAAATTCTTGCAGGC
This sequence comes from Candidatus Omnitrophota bacterium, assembly GCA_041648975.1. NCBI lineage: Bacteria > Pseudomonadati > Candidatus Omnitrophota > Candidatus Omnitrophota bacterium. Next base: position 15,869 of record JBAZNZ010000006.1, read on the forward strand.
TGTAGGTATGCCAAAAAGTTTTAGTGTTGATGATTTCGAAGTGCTGAAAATGTTGGCAGATAAGTATCGGATAAAATTATAGTTTTCTATAAGTGGGGGGCATGATGGATACGATATTTTTTATTTCTATAGGTGTGGTTGGCATCATTAGTGTGCTCGTAGGATTTTTGCCGCAAGAAAAATTAAGCAGGCATCTTAAAATATTATTTCTTGTAATCACGGCAGCGTGTCTTATGTTTCAAGGGTTTTACGGGTTAAAAGAGAAGAGATCCTCGGATTATAAAAAATACAGAGATGACTTGTACCAAAACGATATGCTAACGGGGCAAAGTGAGATTTCGGATGGTATGAAGGAACTGAAAGAAAAAAGTAAAAAAGGTGTTTTAACAGAGGCCGAATATGGACTGTATATTTCCAATTATTTAGAAAGCATAGATCTTAGCTTAAAGCGCTTGGGTTGGAAACATAATAGAGAGCGGATCATTGATTATTATGAAGAAATTGCTAAGATTCCAGATTATTTTACTTTTCAAGAATGGAGTGCTGCCGAGGCATTTATATATAACTCGATGATGGATGAGATCAACAATAATTTCAGTGCTAGAAATATGTACGATAGTAGCGCAAGAACAAAAGTGCTGGAGAGTTTTGAGCGCGAACGCGGAAGGCTAATTACAGCAAAAGAAAGAGAGTTTAGTTAAAACAAGGGAATGAGAAGGGTGGCTCTATTAAATGTTAGATATGTTTGTTCCCGTAAAATATATTTACAATTATATTGACAAAAATATGTATATCGAGTATACTTAATTATGCTCGAAGAACATAACAGTTTTGTGTGGGATCCGAGGAAAGAAAGAATAAATGTAATAAAGCACCGGATCGATTTTACTACGGCAGCCTATGCATTCGACGATCCTAAAAGAAAGATATTTGCCGACCTTTGGCATAGTGAGCACGAACAAAGATATTTTTGTATAGGAAGGATAAATAATAAGATAGTAACCGTGCGCTTTACTCGTAGGGGTAACAAGATTAGGATAATTGGCGCGGGTTACTGGAGAAAGGGGAGAAAATACTATGAAAAAGCATAAAATCGATTACGATATGCCTATAGGTGAACTAAAAAGAATAGACGACTTTTTACCGCCTCCCAAGGACCTGGCTATGCCGGAACATACCGTTATGGTTACTTTGAGGCTTAGCGAGAAGAGTGTTGAATTCTTCAAAGATCAGGCTAAAAAGTATCATACCAAGTACCAGAAGATGCTTAGATTTTTGGTGGATAAGTACGCGGAGAAGTATTCATAAAAAGTGAGGGAATTCTATCTGTTAAGTCCAGATCGAACCCTCACCACCATTTTTTGCATGTAGACTTCGTCAGGGCAAAAAATGATCCCGAGTAACTATAATTAGACTGAGGCTATGAGGGACTTCCTTTAAATGGACGCCATCCCGGGCAATAAATTTCATAAGAGAAAAACACTGTTTTTCGTCTCTTCACGAGCCTTACTTTCCTATATTTGTGAAGGGTTATTTTTTCTTGCATCCATGCCGAGATATAGTACAATATCAGCATAGTCACTTGCGAGGGATGCTTTGGAAACTAAGAACGACGCTAGAAGCAATCAGTCGTCAAAGCGCTATAGTTGCCGGTTTGTCTAATTTGAACCCAGGAGTATTGTGCGGGAAAGCACAAGGCCCTGGGTTTTATTTTTGCGAGGGCTAAAAAATGAGAAATAAAATGGCGTTACACGAACCGGATATTGGAGCGCTGTTAAAATATGCCAATGGTATTATAGCTACGCTAAGAGAGCCTTTTTTGGTCTTGGACAAGAACTTAAAAGTCATTTCCGCCAACAAATCCTTTTTCACCATCTTTAAGGTCACGGGAAAAGAAACAATCGGCCAGCCGCTTTATGATCTAGGAAACAAACAATGGAAAATACCTAAGCTGCTTAAGTTGTTAGAAGAGATCGTGCCGGACAAGAAGATCGTAAAAGATTACGAAGTAGCGCATGATTTTGAACAGATCGGCGCGCGGGTCATGATCCTGAATGCGTGCAAGCTGCGTGTTCCTGATGATACCGCGGCAATAATATCGTCGAAAGTAAAAGGAAATATATCAGAAGGGGATCTGATCCTACTGGCCATCGAAGACGTTACCGAACGTAAGCGGTTGCAGGAAGAATTGAAGGAGTCTGAGGCGCGTTATCGCAGGGCATTTGAGACGTCGCGCGACGGACTGTTGCTCGTGCATAAAACCGAAGGCAGCATCCTGAACTCTAACGAATCTGCGCAGGAATTATTGAGATATTCCCATGCTGAGCTTTTGAAAAAGAAACTCTGGGGAATATGCGCGGTTAAAGACCGCGAGGATTTTCTAAAGACAATGTCAAGGCTGGAAAAAGACGGTGTAGTGCATTACGAAGACATTTCGGTAAAGACCAAAGAAGGCCTGAGCATTGATTCAGAGGTCATTTTAGTCAATAAAGCGAAAGTCATGCAATGCAACATCCGTAACATCACCGAGCGTAAGCGCATAGAGGGTGAATTGACGCTGGCCAAGGAACGGGAGTACAGGACGCTTATTGAAAGTCTCCCCGGAAAGGTGTTTTTAAAAGACAAGGATTCGGTTTACAAATTCTGCAATGAAGAATACGCAAAGGACCTCAAGATAAAAGCCGATGAGATCGCAGGCAGGACAGACTATGAGTTTTTCCCTACGCATTTAGCTGAAAAATACAGGGCTGACGATAAGAGAATCGTACAATCCGGGGAAACTGAGAACTTTGAAGAGGAGTATATGGTGATAGGGGATTACCTTGATAAGGCTAAGAAGATCATTATCAATACAGTAAAAGTTCCCGTAAAGAACAAGGTGGGCAACGTTACGGGGATCCTTGGTTTCTTCTGGGATATCACCGAGCGCAAGAATGCGGAAGAGGAACTGCGAAAAAATAGAAAGTTGCTGCTCGAAATGACAAGCCAGATTCCAGGCGTTGTCTATCAGTTCTACGCCAGGCCGAATGGCAAGATGGGTGTGTATTATGTCAGCAGCATGGCGGAACAGATCTTGGGCATAAAACCCGGTCCTGATCTGGAAGGATTTTTTGAGCGATTCAGCGAGCTGGTAGTTCCTGAGTACAGGGAAAGCTTTTTTAAGTCAATTGATAAGGCGGTCAGCGAAGTAAATGAATGGAAATATGATGGTGTGCTGCAAAAACCTTCAGGCGAGAAAATATGGTTTTCCGGGAACGCAACTCCTATACGGCGGGATGATGAGATAATTTTTAATGGGATGATATTTGATATTACCGAGCGTAAGAAAGCGGAGGAGTTATTGCGGGAGAGTGAATTAAAATTCAAGGCTATTGTTGAGGGTTCAAACGACGGGATTATTTTTTGCGATACCGAGACTCAGGAGATTGTCTATTCCAACGATGCTATGGCGCGGTTATTGGGCCATTCAAAGGAAGATATAATCAATATGACCATTCAAAATCTTCATCGTGAAGACGATTGGGGTTCTGTAAAACTGGAGTTCCTACGGCATGTCACCGGAGAAACTTCTTTATCATCCAATATCCCCGTCGTAAGGAAAGACGGCAGTATTTTTTTTGCGGATGTTGCTTCCGTAAATCTCATTATGGATAATAGAAGATATTTTGTAGCCTTTTTTCGGGACGTCACCGAACGTAATAAGGCAGCGGAGGAGATACGTTTAAACCAGGAAAAGATCAGAGTTATTTTTGACCAAACCTTCCAGTTCATCGGCATGATGACGGTGGACGGGAAATTGATAGAGGCAAACAGGACGGCTATGGAGTTTGCCGGTATTGAAAAATCGGATTGCATAGGCAAATTTTTCTGGGATACTCCCTGGTGGACGCATTCTAAAAAGATGCAGGATAACCTGCGTGAAGCCGTAATAAAAGCCGCTAATGGCGAAACCGTGTTTTTCGAAGCGACCCATCCGGCCGCCGACGGATGCATACATTACGTGGATTTTTCGCTTAAGCCGATCAGGGACCAAAACGGCAAGGTGGTATTTCTTATCCCTGAAGGGCGCGACATTACCGATCGTAAGAAGGTGGAGAACGAGCGTGAAATGACATTAAAATGGCAAGAGGATGTAAATGCGCTCAGGCAATCGCTTCTTGTTCCTTCTCCCCTTGAGCATAAGCTCAAGGTAATAACCGATAGCGCCGTGCGGATCTTCAACGCCGATTTTTGCCGGATATGGCTGACCCGGCCGGGAGATCTGTGCGACAAAGGTTGCGTACACGCCAAAGTTACTGATGGGCCGCATGTATGCCGTTTTCGCAACAAGTGCCTGCATTTAGTAGCAAGCTCCGGCAGGTACACCCACATAGACGGTAAAGGACATGCCCGTGTACCGTTCGGATGTTATAAGATCGGGCTCGTCGCTTCCGGCGAGGAGCATAAATTCCTGACGAATGACGTGCCAAACGATCCAAGAGTGCATGATCATGAATGGGCTCGCGAATTGGGTCTGGTGTCGTTCGCGGGTTACCAGCTCAAAAATACCAGTGGAGATACGTTCGGTGTTATGGCGCTCTTTGCCAAGCATCCGATACTTCCGGCTGAAGATGCGATGTTGTACAGTCTCAGCGTCACCATTTCTTTTGTTGTCCAGCAGGCTGCCGCAGCCGAAGAAATAATCAGGGAGCAGGCCATGAAATCTTCATTAGAGATAAAAACAAGCTTTACCGGTATGGTCTCCCATGAACTGAGGACGCCGCTTGCCGCTATCAAAGAAGGCGTCTCTGTGGTCTTAGACAAGGTAACGGGAGATATAAATATCGAGCAGAACAAGTATCTCAGTATAGTAAAAAATAACGTCGACAGGTTGGACCGGTTGATCTCCGAGGTTCTTGATTTTCAGAAACTTGAATCCGGGAAAATGGAACTCAAGGCGGAAGATAGTGATTTGAATGAAGTGGTTAAGGGGATGTGTGATACAATGGCGCTATTATTCAAGAAGAAACATTTGGCTCTTAAGCTGGATCTTTGCGACGATCTTCCAAAAGTCAAGTTCGATAGGGACAAGATCAGCCAGGTTTTGACCAATCTGGTAAATAACTCCCTCAAGTTTACGGAAAAGGGCTCTGTTACTGTTCGCACGAGCAAGGGGGACAATTTTATCCAGGTCATGGTTAAAGACACGGGTGTCGGCATCAAGAAAGGAGATATCCAAAGGCTGTTCCGCGAATTTACACAATTACAGAGAAAAGTAGGCGGCGCCGGACTCGGCCTTTCTATTTGTAAGAGGCTGATAGAGGCGCACAGAGGGAAGATCTGGGCAGAGTCAGAATTCGGCAAAGGCGCAAGTTTTTATTTCAATATTCCTATTAAAGAGCGGAGGGAATAATATGGGAAAAATGATCCTCGTAGTTGACGATGAACCTGACATTATGGATGTTGCGACAGTCAGGTTGAGGCACTTAGGATATGAAATAGTACCTGCGGCCGATGCAGAGGAGGCTCTGGTTGTTTTACAGAAGGATGTTCCCGATCTAATATTGCTGGATCTGCTCTTGCCCAACATGCAAGGCGACGAGCTCTGTAAAAAATTGAAATCTGACAATAAATTTAAAAATATCCCCATTATACTATTTACAGCCAGCGCTATCCGGACCAGCCTGCCGGAAAAGGTTAAAGAGATAGGCGCGGATGATTGCATATTGAAGCCATTTGAGCCGCAGGAATTATTAAGTAAAGTCAAAAAATTTATAGGATGACTTATGTGCAGCAACAGACGCGTTTAAGCTCAGGCTATTGCTTGTTGCATATTAATGCTGCGTTATATACTGCCGTACAAGGTCGATACTCCGATCTCGCGTCGATAAACACTCTAACTGAAATTATAGCCTTGTTATCATAAGATAATATGATATAATCATAGCATTATAATGAACGCGAAGAGTAAATAAATCGCGGGCGTAGCTTCCGCCTTCGCTATGGTGGTTAGATTGTAATGAAGCTTCGGCGGATTTCGCCATGAATAGTGTAGTGTTGGGTTTAGGCTCAACAATCTTGTACTAAAGGTGAGCCTAAATAAGCTCCATGTTTTTTTGGTTTTTAGAGTTTGAGTCAGAGGAAGAAAAACAATATGGTTTGACAGCAGTTGCGACGGCCTCGGCCAGAGGCCTCGGCACTTAGTTAGCACTATGGCTGAATAAACTTGCGGGCGTAGCTCAATGGTAGAGTGCTAGCCTTCCAAGCTAGCTACGTCGGTTCGATTCCGATCGCCCGCTCCAAATTTCGCTATAGTCTAACTCAGGCGAAATTTGATCCCGAGGAAGTTGCAGTTAGACGGTATACTGACGAGGGACTACCTATAAAAGGACTGTCTCTAACTCAGGCAAAATTTGATCCTGAGGAGGAAGTAGTTAAACTGAGGTCCGACGAAGGACCTATATCGGTTCACTATTTTGTACTGAAAATAGAGTAAAGGTATTTCGACAGCTAAAATCCTCCCAATGGGTCGGATTTTTTAACGCTGTCTCAATATCAAATTTGCACGCAAATTTGGAGGCGCTATGGACTATTCAAAGCCGTTATGCAAGATATTGACCGTTGATGATGAGCTTGGCATCGACTCGTTCTTTTACGAGTTTTTTACGGCGCGCAACTATGAAGTATTTAACGCAAGGAGCGGCAAATCCGCGTTGGAGATCATCGAAAAGGAGCATCCGAGCATCATCCTACTGGATGTGAATATGAAAGGGATGAGCGGCATAGAGGTCTTGAAAAAGATAAAAGAGATAGATAAGAAGATAATAGTTATCATGGTGACCGGCATGAAAGACGATGACATCAAGAAGAGCGCGATGGACGCAGGCGCGGATGAGTACATTACAAAACCTCTCAGCCTGGAGTATCTTGATAAGGTCGTGACATCGAAATTCCTTAACATCCAGATAAGGGATCTGGGTGCGACTTAACCGATGCCGTTTTTGCGGAATCTCAAAGCCTGTTCTGCGCGCTGTTGGGATTTTTTATTTTAAGGATGCAATAAACATGAAATGATGGAGGAGCATATGCATAACGCTAACGTAGAGGCGATGAATGAGAAGGTCAAGAAAGAGAGCGTCTTTGTTCAGGCGCTGATACACGAGATGGAGAAGGTCATAGTCGGGCAGAAATATATGATAGAAAGGCTCCTTGTAGGGCTTCTCGCGAACGGCCACATCTTGATCGAAGGTGTGCCCGGACTCGCGAAGACGCTCTGCGTCAAGGTGCTGGCGCAGTCGATAGACACGAAGTTCCAGCGTCTCCAGTTCACTCCGGACCTGCTGCCAGCCGATCTGATAGGGACTTTGATATATAATCCAAAAGACGGGGCGTTCACGACAAAAAAAGGGCCGATATTTGCCAATATAATACTTGCCGACGAAATAAACCGCTCGCCGGCCAAAGTCCAGAGCGCGCTCCTGGAAGCGATGCAGGAGAGGCAGGTCACCATCGGCGAAAATACTTTCAAGCTGGATGAGCCGTTCCTGGTGCTGGCGACGCAGAACCCGATCGAGCACGAGGGCACATACCCGCTTCCCGAAGCGCAGGTCGACAGGTTCATGTTGAAATTGAAGATCGGTTATCCTACCAAGGAAGAAGAGTTCAAGATAATGAAGAGGATGGCCTTGACCGATAAGAAGATAGACGTCGATGCCGTAGTCGGTCCAAGCGATATCGTGAAAGCTAGAAAAGTAGTCGATGACATATATATGGACGAAAGGATAGAGAAGTACATCATCGATATAGTCTTTGCGACCAGGGAGCCGAAATCGTTCAAGCTGGACGAGCTGACTTCGCTAATACAATACGGTGCCTCCCCGAGGGCGAGTATATATCTTTCTATAGCGTCAAAGGCGTACGCGTTCCTGCAGGGCAGGGGCTATGTGGTTCCGCAAGACGTCAAGACGATCGGCATGGATATACTGAGGCATCGCGTCATCGTGAGTTATGAAGCCGAGGCGGAGGATAAGACGTCGGAGGACGTCATAAAGAGGGTATTCGAAGAAGTTAAAGTGCCATAACCTGGTATCCGAGAGGCCATGCTCCCAAAAGATATAATCAAGAAGATACGGCGTATAGAGATAACGACGTCTAAGCTCGTTACCGATATGCTTGCTGGCCAGTATGAGAGCGTCTTCAAGGGGAGGGGCATCGAGTTCGACGAGGTAAGGGAGTATCAGCCCGGCGACGAGATCCGCTCCATAGACTGGAACGTCACCGCCAGGATGGGCCATCCTTTCATCAAGAAGTTCGTAGAAGAGCGGCAGCTTACGGTAATGATACTCCTCGACGCGTCCGGCTCCTCTTATTTCGGGACATCGCACCGCCTCAAGCGCGAGTTAGCCTCAGAGGTGGCGGCTGTGCTGGCGTTCGCGGCGACACAGAACAAGGACCGGGTCGGCCTCCTTATATTTTCAGATAAGATCGAGAAGTTCATCCCGCCGAGAAAAGGACTGCCGCACGTCCTGCGCGTTATAAGGGAATCGCTATATTTTAAGCCCAAAGGTAAGGGAACAGACATAGCCGGAGCGCTCAGGTATCTCGACAGCGTCACGACCAGACGCGCGGTCGTCTTCATCATATCCGATTTTTTCGCGAAAGATTTCAAGAAATCCCTTTCGATAGCTAATAAGAGGCATGACGCCATAGCCATCACGTTAACTGACCCAAGAGAATTGGAGCTGCCGAACGCAGGCCTGATGGAGTTTACGGACGCCGAGACCGGTAAACTCTTCCTGATCGATACATCAAGGGCGTCGATAAGGAAGAGATACGCCGATAGGTCGCAAGAACTGATCCGCGAGCGGCTGAAGACATTCGCCTCCATAAATATGGACCATATGGACATACGGACCGACAGGCCGTATATAGACGAATTCATAAAGTTTTTCAAACGCCGAAAAAAAAGAATTTAAAAGATGAAGATAGTGAAAATATCTATCCTGGCGGTCTGTTTTCTATCTCTCTTATCAACGTTCGCCCTGGCCTCCGATGATAAGCCGGTGATGCGTGTCTCTGTCGACAGGAGGAACATCCTGATAGGAGACAGGGTCAGGTATACGGTTTCCGTAAAATATAGGGAAGGGCTCGAGCTTGAATTCCCGAATTTCAAAGAAGGTGTAATGGGGGATTTTGAGATAAAGGATTTCGGGTCAATCCGTAAAAAAGGCATTTTCGGAAACAGGTCCATCTCGCGCTGGTATTCGATAACGTCATTTTCAGTCGGCAAGCATGAAGTGCCGCAATATGACCTGAGGTATAAGAAAAAAGGCGAGAAAGACTGGAATAATATTCACTCCGAGAAGATCGTTGTAGTCGTGGAGAGTATATTGCCGGAAGGCGCGGCTCTCGTTGACATAAAGGACATAAAAGGGCCAATGTCTATACGTGAGATAGATTGGGCCCTGGTTGCCATAGTTTTCTTTATATTTGGTATCGCGGGCGTGGCCGCGCAAATCTGTATTAAAAGACTGCGCATGCGTCCTCCAAGGCCGCCGCATGAGGTTGCTTTGGAGGAATTAGAGGCGATAAACGCGCTGTTAGCCAGGACAGGCGACATCAAGGAGTTCTACATCGGGATATCCGACTCGATCAGACGCTATATAGAGAGCGTCTTTAGGCTAAAGGCCCCGGAGATGACGACCGAGGAATTCCTGAATTCCCTGAATGATTCAGCTGCCCTAACGGCTTCACAGAAAGAAGTGCTCAAGGAATTCATGAGCGCGTGCGACCTTGTCAAGTTTGCCAAATATACTCCTCGAAAGGACGAGATAGAGTCCGTCTTTACCGCGGCAAAGAAGTTTATAGGAGAAACAACATATCCCGTCGTCGGGAAATTGCCCCAAAAGGTGTAAAATATGGTAACGTTCAAATACCCTGCAGCCTTATGGCTGATCCTTCTGCTGCCTCTTCTTTTCATAATAGTTAAGAGCAGGCGCACCGACACGACATTCATCTTTTCCTCACGCGAACTCCTGGAGGGGCTTAAGCCGACGCTCCGCCTACGGCTCTCGAAGTTCATGATATTTTTTAGGGTTATAGCGCTGTGCCTTTTCATAATGGCCCTCGCCAGGCCGCAATCTGTTCTGGAAGGAACCAAGACAGTATCCGAAGGCGTCGACATTGTAGTTGCGCTTGACACATCGACGAGCATGCTGGCCGAAGACTTCAGGTTGGGGGCGTCGCGCGTGAACAGGTATGATGTGGTAAAGGAAGTCGTCAAGGAGTTCTTCAGGAAGAGGAAAGATGACAGGATCGGTATGATAGCGTTCGCGGCGCGCGCTTATACCGTATGCCCCCTGACTACCGATTACGCGTGGCTGAACGAAAATCTCGATAGGGTGAGGGTCGGAATGATCGAAGATGCCACCGCCATCGGCTCGGCGCTGGCCAGCGCCAGCAACAGGCTGCGCACATCCAAAACAAAATCCAAGATAATAATACTTCTTACGGACGGCGTAAATAACGCGGGCACGATCTCGCCTATAGTCGCGGCCGAGGCCGCGAAGGCGCTTAAGATAAAGATATACACGATAGGCGTGGGCACAAAGGGGCTCGTCCCTTATCCTTTTAAGGACGTCTACGGCAGGACAGTTTACCAGAAGATACCTATAGAGATCGACGAAGAGGTCCTCAAAAAGATCGCCGATATCACGGGCGGAAAATATTACCGCGCGACGGACACGGAGACCCTGCGTAAGTTATTCGACGACATAAACCGGCTTGAAAAATCGAATATCGAGCATTTCGGCTACAGGGAATATAGCGAGCTCTTCTATATTTTCCTTATACCGGCGCTGATTATGCTGGCGCTTGAGATATTCCTTGCGAACACTCTATTTTTAAAGGTGCCATGAACTACGCGAACCCGGATTATTTTAATATTATCTATTCTTTGACCGCGCTCCTGGTGCTGTTTTATATATGGACCTTCAGGCGCAGGCAGGCGCGCATCAGAAAGTTTGCGGACAAGACGTTACTGTCGAGCATCGCACCCACGGTAAGTATGAGGCGGAAGTTGATAAAGATGGCGCTGATCACGATAGCCGTATCCTTAAGCTTCATCGCGCTCGCGCGTCCGCAATGGGGGTTCGAATGGGAAGAGACGAAGAGGATGGGGCTGGATATATTGGTAGCCATAGACGTCTCTAACAGCATGCTCGCTACAGATGTCAAGCCCAACAGGCTCGAACGTTCCAAATTTGCCGTAAAGGACATGATAAAGAAGCTGAACGGCGACAGGATAGGGCTGATAGCGTTTGCCGGAGCGTCGTTCCTGCAGTGCCCGCTGACGATCGATTATAACGGATTCGTTCTCGCCCTTGATGACCTGAACACAGAGACGATCCCCAGGGGAGGGACATCCATAGCGAGCGCTATAAAAGAAGCGATGAGGATATTGAGCGGGCAGGAGAAGAAGTACAAAGTGCTCGTCATCATCACCGACGGGGAAGATCTGGAGGGCGATGCGCTCTCGGCGGCAAAAGAGGCCGCTGAGGCGGGAATAAGGATATACTGCATAGGCGTAGGGACGGCGGAAGGCGAATTGATACCCACCATAGGGGAGCGCGGCGACAGGGAATATCTCGTAGACAGTAAAGGTAATATTGTAAAGACGAAACTGAACGAAGATGTGCTGAAACAGATAGCGATCGCTACAGACGGCAATTATGTCCGGGCGACGCAGGCCGAATTCGGGCTCGTCCTGTTATATGATAAAAGCATTTCAAAGCTTGAAAAACGCGACATCGAAGCCAAAATGAGGAAGCGTTACAGGGAGAAGTTTCAGTATTTCCTGGCGTTCGCCATACTACTGCTCTTCATCGAACCGCTCATTTCCGAGAGGAGGCGTATCGCGACATGATAAGGGTGATCTCGATCGCGTTCCTCATGTGCTTCGCGATCAGCGAATGCGCCTTCGCCACGCTTAAAGATGATGTGAAAAAAGGCAATTTATTATATAATGATAAAAAATATTCCGAAGCGGCCAAGATATATTCCGCGGCGTTGAAAGAAAAACGCGATTCCGGGGTTGTGAATTTCAATATCGGGGCCGCGAAGTACAAGGAGGGGTCATATTCCGGTTCGATAGATTCTTTCAATAAAGCGATAGCTTCAGGTGACGCTGGATTGGTGCCAAAGGCAGATTACAATATCGGAAACGTCCAGTACAAGATAGGGACAACAAAACAGAAGAGCGATTTCAATAAGACTAAAGAACTGTACGAGACAGCGCTTAAATTTTATAAGCGCGCTATAGACCTGGATCCGTCCGACAAAGACGCGAAATATAATTATGAGTTCGTTGAGAACAGGCTCATGCAGCTGATGGAGCAGAAAAACCAGGAGCAGGAGAAAAAACAGGATCAGAAACAGGATAAGGACCAGAAGAAGCAGGACAAAGAGCAGCAGAAGGATCAGCAGAAAAACCAGGATAAACAGCAACAGGATAAGCAGGAACAGCAGAAGGATCAGCAAAAAGGGTCTCAGCCCCAGGATGCCGGCGGCGGGGGAAGTCAGGAAAAAGAGGAAACTGGGAAGCAGGAAGAGCAGCAGAAAGAAGGGAAATCCAGCTCCGAACAAGATAAAGGTGACCAGAAGGACCAGGATCAAAAGCAGGGCGAGGACGAGAAGAACGCCGCTGACAACAAAAAAGAGGGCGAAGAGTCTGATCAGCAGAAGAAAGAAGGCGGCGAGCAGGAGGAAAATCCGAAGGAGCAGGACGGCGATAAGGAAGAACAGCAGAAGCAGGAAGGCGAGAAGGAGAATAAGCAGCAGCCCGGGGATCAGGAAAAGGATAAGGGCGGCACGGGAGAAGAAGAGCAGGAGCAGCCGAAGCCATCTGAAGAAGGAAAGGAAGAAGAGACAGCCGGTATTTCAAAAGAGGACGAGGAAGGCGGAGGATTGACAGCATATCAGTCACCGCAGGAGCAGGGAGAGCCTGGTGAGATGTCGGAACAGGAAGCTAAGATGATACTCGAAGGATATAAAGGGGAAGAGGCTACCGGCGGCGCGATAAAGATGATGAAGAAAAGGGTGAACCTTCCGGAGCCGTCCAGAGATTGGTAAATAAGGTGTGTATGAAAAAACGCATTTATATATTTATAGTTTTAGCCATTACGATCTGTTCGCTGGCGTCCTTATTATATGCAGAGGACGGAAGATTCGAAGTAAGCCTTGACCGCCGGCAGGTAGCCCTCGGCGAGTCCGCGCAACTGGGGCTCTCCTTCCGCGGGACCCAGAGCATGCCTGCGCCCGACATAGGGAATATCAGCGGACTCGAGATACGGTATCTAGGGCCGTCGACCATGATGACCGTCATCAACGGCCAGGTATCCACCGCCATAACGCACATGTATACCGTCCTACCCTTGAAGATAGGGACTTTTCAGTTGGGGCCGTTCTCTTTCAAATATAAAGGAGACAATTACGTATCAAATACGGTGACGCTGGAGGCTACGGCTGAGAAAGTGATCGCGGCAAAGAGCGTCGAAGAGTCATCCGCGGATAATATTGAACTGGGCGACAGGATATTCGTAAAGCTTGAGATCAGCAAGGCCTCGGCTTATGTAAACGAACTTATTCCGGTAAAAGTGAAATTTTATGTGAACAGGCTCAATGTGAGCGATATCCAGTTGCCGACCTTTGCCCAGGAAGGGTTTTCAAAGATAGAGTTCAAGGAACCGAAACAATACAGGGAGCGTATGGGAGGATTGTTATACGACGTCCTCGAGTTCAATACGAATATATTTGGGACCAAGAGCGGCGACTACTCGCTCGGCCCCGCAAAGATCAAGTGCAATGTGATTGCCAGAAAGAGGCTGGCCAGGATGCCGTCTATGATGGATGATTACGACAGTTCACCCTATAGGGATTCGTTTGACGATTTCTTTACCCGGTATGAAAAGCATCCCATGGAGCTGAAATCCCAGGAAACCAGGATAACGATAGAGCCCATCCCTGCCGAAGGCAGGCCTAAAGACTATCTCGGCGCTGTCGGCGATTATCAGTTCATATACAGCGCCAATCCTAAGAAAGTAAAAGTGGGTGATCCTTTGACGGTCACTATGGTCATTAACGGCACAGGCAACTTCAATACGGTGCTTTCGCCCAGGATAGATAATACCGAAGGTTTTAAGGTCTACGATCCGCAGGTCAAGACCGAAGAGAATAGGAAGACCTTTTCCCAGGTCCTCATCCCAACTACCGACATGATCACACAGATACCTAAAGCTGTCTTCAGTTATTTTGACCCGGCGCAGAAGATGTACAAGGTGATAACTCAGGATCCGATCCCGCTGCAGGTGGAGAAGGGCATTGAAGAGTCGCCGTCCCAGGTGATAGGCGCGGCATCCGTGCCTGAGCGGAGGACTGAGGAAAAAGAAGATCTGGCCAGAGACATCATATATATAAAGGAATCTCCGGGCGCATGGCTGCCTAAAAATTACCAGATATACAGGAGTAATCTATTTATTGTCCTTACAATTGTACCAATTGTGTTATTGATATCTCTTTATGTAACCAATGCGCGCAGGAACAGGATCAGATACGACACGGAATACGCCGCGCGCCTGGCTTCTTTCCGGTATGCCAAAAGAAGTGTGAGGGAGTTGAAACGACACTTAAAACCGGAAGACCCTAGGATATTTTACGAGACCCTGTTCAAGACGCTTCAGGGGTATCTCGGGAACCGTTTCTACATCGCTCCGGCAGGAACAACATATAGTGAGATAGAACGGATCGCCCTGGAGAAGGGCGTAGACCGCGATATCATCCAGAAGATAAAGAAATTGTTCGATGCCTGCGATGAGATGAGATTCGCTTTCTCGAAGACGGATATCTATAAGATGCAGGATAACGTAAAGGATGTGGCGGAGATCATAAGATACCTGGAGCGCAGAAAATTATGAAGAGATATATAGCGGCTTTATTTATATTGTTTACCCTTGCAAGCCGGGCGTGTGCCGCGGAACCTGCCGCGAAGGATCCTAACCAGTTATTTTACTCAGCGAATCGTTCATACGGGGCCGGAGACTATAAGAAGGCGCTCGAAGAGTACCTTATGGTGCTCGATACCGGAGTGGAGAACGGAAGGCTGCATTATAATATAGGTAACGGTTTCTTTAAACTCGGAAAGATCGGTTACGCTATCCTATGCTATGAGAGGGCCAGGAGGCTCATTCCGCAGGATGGCGACCTGAAGTCCAACCTAGCGTACGCCAAGACAATGGCAGGGACTTCGTATCCTGACGACAGCGCCATCCGGAGGCTTACAGGGTACATTAAGGCGCCATTTTTGGACATGAACCTGAATGCCCTCGCGAACCTGACATTGGCCCTGTATCTTATCATCATGGTGGTCCTGGCAATATTTATCTTTAACCGTATAATTGCCAGGAAGGGTATATTATTATTCATCGTTCTGACGGCGATATTTTTGGTCGCACTCAGCGCGGTCTCTGTCCGCTATTACGATGAAGAGATCTTGAGGCACGGTATAATCATAGAAAAAGATGTCGAATGTAAATACGAGCCTATAGACAAATCCACAACTTATTACAAGCTGCACGAGGGGGATGAGGTGACCGTCCTGACGACGAGAGAAGGATGGCGCCGGATAAAGCGTCCCGACGGAAAACTCGCCTGGATCAAAAAAGAAGCGGTCGAGATCATATAAATTAAAAAAATACTTGACATATTTGAGTTTTTTGTTATAATAAAAAAACTCTATATATTGTATTAGATATTATATTATATAGTTTATTTAGAAGAGTTTTATACACGATAACTCTGACGTGGAGGAGTTTTTGTAATTTTTGTTTATAGCCGCTGCAGAGTCAATGCCTGATGACATTAGCGGGACTGAGCGGCTGCAGTAGCTCAGTCGGTAGAGCACATCCTTGGTAAGGATGAGGTCATCGGTTCAATCCCGATCTGCAGCTCCATGAATAAGTCAAAGAGGAGGGAGAGTTTATGGCAAAGGAAGCGTTTGTAAGATCTAAGCCGCACGTGAACATCGGCACAATCGGCCATATCGATCACGGCAAGACTACTTTGACGGCAGCAATTTTAGCGACCCTTGCCAAAAAGGGCAAGGCGCAGGTTAAGTCCTACGCCGATATCGCCAAGGGCGGCACCGTCAGGGATGAAACCAAGACCGTTACTATCGCCGTAGCGCACGTTGAATACGAGACCGAGAAGAGGCATTACGCCCATATAGACTGCCCCGGACACGCCGATTACATCAAGAATATGATAACCGGAGCCGCGCAGATGGACGGAGCCATACTTGTGGTATCGGCAGTGGACGGCCCGATGCCCCAGACAAGAGAGCATATCCTCCTGGCCCGCCAGGTCAATGTCCCTTCAATAGTCGTATTCCTCAATAAAGTAGACCTTGTGGAAGACAAGGAACTCGTGGACCTGGTCGAGCTGGAAGTGAGGGAGCTTCTCACCAAGTACCAGTTCCCCGGAGACAAGACCCCCGTGATAAGGGGCAGCGCATTAAAAGCGATGTCGGCGCCCGATAACCCGGAATCCACAAAGAGCATATTCGAGCTCATGGAAGCATGCGATACGTTCATCCCCGAGCCCAAGAGGGACATAGATAAACCCTTCCTCATGCCCATAGAAGACGTCTTCTCGATAACAGGCCGCGGCACAGTAGGAACAGGCCGGGTCGAGAGAGGCCAGATAAAGGTGGGCGAGGAGATCGAGATAGTAGGCATACGCCCCACAAAGAAGTCCGTAGTCACGGGCGTTGAGATGTTCAGGAAGCTGCTCGATTCAGGACAAGCCGGAGACAACATCGGCGTCCTGTTAAGGGGTATCGAGAAGACAGACCTCGAGAGGGGGCAGGTCCTGGCAAAGCCGGGTTCCATCACCCCTCACACCAAGTTCAAGGCAGAGGTATATATATTGAGCAAAGAAGAAGGAGGCCGTCACACGCCCTTCTTTAACGGTTACCGCCCGCAGTTCTACTTCAGGACCACAGACGTCACGGGAGTAGTAACCCTCCCCAAAGAGGTCGAGATGGTCATGCCCGGCGATAACGTAAGCTTCGAAGTAGTTCTGATAACCCCGATAGCCATGGAAAAAGAGTTGAGGTTCGCCATACGTGAAGGCGGACATACTGTTGGCGCAGGGGTCGTAACCGAAGTCATAGAATAGGACAACAGTAACCAGAAAGAAAGTAACCAGTAACCAGATAAAAAACGGCAGTCTAATTGTTCTGGTTTCTGGCAACTGGGCTCTGGTTACTAAGGGTTTAGGAGCTGTACCATGGCGCAAGAAGTTATCACCTTTGAATGCACCAAATGCAAGAATCGGAATTATTCAACTACTAAGAATAAGAAGAAGAATCCGGATAAGCTGGAACTTAGCAAGTTTTGTAAGTTTTGTAAGAAACATACAGCGCATAAGGAGATTAAGTAAGCCCGCGCGCATATCGGCGTGTGGTGAGAGGAGTGGGTGGTGCCCGCCGGCATAATATGGAATGAGAGGCGGGAATGTAAGCCAACAGTCTCCCTTAGTCCCGCCAGGTTAGAGTCAGGAGTGATCTTAGGGAGGCCAGTAGCTCTAATGGCAGAGCAGCGGTCTCCAAAACCGCGTGTTGGGGGTTCAAGTCCCTCCTGGCCTGCCAAATTTGCGATAGCAAATTTGGTCCAGAAGTTGCGACGAATAGGAGCAGCTGAAGGACCTAAATGCGTCGCTAAATTTGGGCCTGCAATTTCCCGAAATAAATACGGGAATAAACAAAGCTCAATCCCGGAAAGGACACTGAGCGCGGAAAGATATTAGAAAAAATGGCAAATAAAGTTGCTAATTTCTTTAAAGAGATAAAGCTCGAGATGTTGAAGGTGTCATGGCCTACGAGAGAAGAATTGATAGGCTCAACGGTCGTGGTCCTTGTATCTTTAGCGATACTCTCATTATTCATAGGGGTCTGCGACATCATATTGTCCAAGATCATTAACGTCATCATGTCAAGTTTATAAGGCTGGGTAATTTAAGAGATGGCAAAACAGTGGTATGTAGTGCACACACAGACGGGTTACGAAGACAGGGTGAGGAACGTCCTCGAGGGTAAGCTCAAGGCCGGCCTCGCTAAAGATAATATTTCCCAGATCCTGGTGCCGATAGAGCAGGTATCGGAAGTGAAGGGCGGAAAGAAGCGGATATCGCAGCGCAAGTTCTTCCCGGGATATATATTGGTGGAGATGGAACTGAATGATGAGACGTGGTACCTCATCAAGAGTATACCGGGCGTTACAGGATTCGTCGGGGCCGGCGCGAGGCCGTTGCCGCTCAGGGAAGATGAAATAGATATGATACTGAAGCAGGCTAAAGAAGCGAAAGAGAAACCGACGCCTAAGGTTGTTTTTGATAAAGGCGAAAATATCAGGGTCAATGACGGGCCGTTCACGAATTTTAACGGTGTGGTGGAAGAAGCTAATCTGACCAAAGGCAAGATAAAGGTTATGATATCGATATTTGGAAGGGCGACACCGGTCGAATTAGAGACCTGGCAGGTGGAGAAGATTTAAAATGGCCAAGAAGGTAAAAGCGATAATAAAGCTATATTGTTCCGCGGGAGCCGCCAATCCGGCGCCTCCGGTAGGACCTGCCCTGGGCCAGCACGGCCTGAATATAATGGATTTTTGTAAAAGATTCAATGCGCAGACACAGAACCAGGAAGGATTGACCCTTCCAGTTGTTATTACAGCATATGAGGACAGGTCCTTTACCTTTATTATTAAGAGCCCCCCGTCTTCCGTGCTCCTGAAGCGCGCTTGTGGCATCGCCAAAGCAAGCGGCGAACCTAACAAGACCAAGGTCGGCAAGGTTACCATTGAACAGGTAAAAGAGATCGCCAAAATGAAGATGAAAGATTTAAATACACAGAATATGGAAGCGGCAATAAACATCGTTAAAGGGACCGCCAGAAGCATGGGAATTGATATAGAAGGATAGGCCGGAGATAATGAAAAAACTTACGAAAAGATTGAAAGTGGTCCAGGCTCTTGTAGATAAACAGAAGCTCTATAGCCTTAAGGATGCCATCGCAATACTTAGGAAAGCCCCGAAGCTGAAATTTGACGAGACCGTAGAGATATCCGCCAAGCTAAGTATAGACCCTAAACAGGCTCAGAGCGCGTCGATCCGCGGCACGGTTGCCCTTCCTCATGGAACCGGCAAAAAGGTCAGGGTCGTAGTGTTCTGTAAGGGTGAAGAGGATAAGAAAGCAAGGGATGCGGGCGCTGATGTCGTAGGCGCAGAGGAGTTAGTGGCGAAGGTTCAGGGCGGATGGGCTGATTTTGATGTAGCTATAGCGACTCCTGACATGATGAAAGACATAGCGAAGCTCGGAAAAGTTCTCGGCCCGAGAGGTCTCATGCCGAACCCGAAGTCCGGCACAGTTACGCCGGATACGGCTAAGGCCATTAAAGAGGTTAAAGCCGGAAAGATTGAGTTTAAGATGGATAAACAGGCGGGCATACATGCGCCGGTCGGCAAGCTCTCTTTTAAGGAAGAGGCGCTCTACGAGAACTCGATGACTATCATAGACGCGATAATGGGGTCCAATCCCCAGGGGCTGAGAGGGCAGCATGTGAAGACGCTTTTTATATCGACTACGATGGGTCCAGGCGTGAAGCTGGACCTGTCGGAATTTAGGAAATAATTGTCATGATAGCAAAAGATAAATACGGGAAGCTCTGTAAAGAACTGATGATAGAGGAGATAGCCTCGAGGTTCAAGGAGCGTCCGAATTTCGTGATCACAAGTTATATGGGGTCGTCCGTCGCGGACCTCGAATCGCTCAGGCGGAACCTTAAGCAGTCGTCTTCGACGTTTTTTGTAGTGAAGAATTCTGCGCTTAAGATAATATTTGAAAAGATAAAGATGGAGTCGGAAGTCTCCAAGATCGACAGCGGGATGGGCATCTCGTTAAGCGGCGAAGATATAGTAGCGACCTGCAAGATACTGGCCGCCTTCGCAAAGGATCATGATAAATTCAAGATAAAAGGCGCTGTCATAGACGGAAAGCCGCTGCCGCCGGAGAAAGTGAAGGAGTTGGCCGGCCTGCCGCCGAAGAACGTGCTGCTGGCTCAGGTAGTGGGCGGCATAAAATCGCCGATAACGGGATTTGTCAATACGCTGTCAGCGGTATTAAGGAAGTTCGTCTATGTGGTCGACGCTATAAAAACGAGCAAACAGAGTACGCCCGCCGCGGGCGCGCAGGAAGTAAGAACTTAAGACAGAATAAACAAGAAGGAGAGGTAAAGACATGGAAGCAAAAGAAGCAAAAGTTGAATTGACTGAAAAGATGAAGAGCGTAATGGACACCATCGAGAAGATGACCGTTATGGAGTTGGCTGATCTGGTCAAGGCCCTCGAGGATAAGTTCGGGGTCGTGGCAGCCGCAGCTGTCGGCGTGCAGGTAGCATCGGGCGCCGGAGCGGGCGCAGCGCCTGCAGCCGCAGAAGAGAAGACTTCGTTCACGGTAGTCCTGGCGGCAGCGGGAGCGAGCAAGATCCAGGTCATCAAAGAGCTTCGTACCTTGACGAACCTGGGCCTGAAGGAAGCCAAGGATCTTGTCGACGGAGCGCCGAAGACAGTTAAAGAAGGCGCCACAAAGGAAGAAGCCGATAAGATAAAGAAGCAGCTTGAAGCGGCGGGCGCGAAGATCGAATTAAAATAACTGGTTACTGGTATCTGGTTACTATAATTTAAGAAGGAAGACATGCCTAAGCGCAAAAGTTACGCAAAGATAGAAGAGTGTTACCGGCTCCCTAATCTACTGGAGATACAGCTTGACTCTTATGCCGAATTCCTGCAATCGGATACTGCTAAGAGCAAAAGGAAGAACCAGGGGTTGGAATCAGCGTTCCGTGAGGTGTTCCCGATAGAGACTGCTGACGGCGAGCATAAGCTTGAATATCTAAGCTACACTATCGGCAAGCCGAAATACGACATACCGGAATGCAAGAAGCGCGGCATGAGCTTTGCCGGAGCCCTCAAGATCATGCTAAGGCTTAAATCGAAGACCGAGACGAAAGAGCAGGAAGTCTATCTTGGCGACATACCTCTTATGACCGACACCGGCACATTCATAGTGAACGGGGATGAGCGCGTTGTCGTCAGCCAGCTTCATCGCTCACCCGGCATTTCATTCGAATCAGAACCGCATGCGTCGGGCAAGACGATATTTTCCGCGCGCATAATTCCATATAGGGGCGCATGGGTCGAATTCGAATTTGATATTAACGATGTGCTTTATGTATATGTCGACAGGAGGCGCAAATTCCTCGCGACGCCGTTCTTCAGGATATTCGGCTACTCTTCCGATTACGACATCCTTAAGGCATTTTGCGGAGTAGAGACTCATGAGATAACAAGACAGGCGCAGCTTGAGAAACTAATAGGAATGACTATTGCCAGAGACCTGGTCGAAAAGGAAACGAACGTAGTAGTCGCCGAGAAACTGCACAAGATCACTAAAGAGTCGGCGGAGAGGATATGGAATTCGTCCGCGCGCAAGGTCGATGTGCTGACCAAGGTGGTTCCGGAGATATTGAATACGCTGAAGAAAGATCATACTAAGACCAAAGAAGATGCGGTAATGGATGTATATAGAAAACTCAGGCCCGGCGATCCCCCAACGCCGGAATCGGCCGCCAATCTTATGCAGAGGCTGTTCTTCGACATGAAGAGATACGATCTTGGCCAGGTCGGCCGTTACATGCTTAACCGAAAATTGAATATGGACGTGTCTCTGGAAGAGAGGCTTATAACCCCGGATACGCTCGTCCAGGTCATAAACAGGCTTATATCAGTTAAGAACGGAGAGGGAACGACGGATGATATCGACCATTTAGGCAACAGGCGCGTCCGCTGTGTTGGAGAATTGCTTTTAAATCAGATCAGGATAGGGCTGGCAAGGGTCGACAGGTCGTGCAGGGAGAGAATGAACCTTTATGACCTTTCCAATGTGATGCCGCACAACCTGGTGAACGCAAAGCTTGTGTCCGGCGTTATCAGGGATTTCTTCGGCAGGAGCCAGTTGTCCCAATTCATGGACCAGACGAATCCGCTGGCCGAAATGACGCACAAGCGCCGCATGAGCGCGCTTGGGCCAGGAGGTCTTAATAGGGACAGGGCGGGATTCGAAGTCCGCGATGTCCATTATTCCCACTATGGCAGGATGTGCCCTATTGAAACGCCTGAAGGCCCGAACATAGGCCTTATAGCCTCCTTGAGCACATACGGAAAGATAAACCCGTTCGGTTTTATCGAAACGCCATACCGGAAAGTTGAGAATGCCCGCGTTACCGATAAGATCGACTATTTGTCGGCTGATGTAGAGGACCTTTACATCATAGCTCAGGCCAATTCAAAGATAGACGCGAAAGGCAATCTTACGGAAGATAAGGTATTCTGCCGTTTTAAAGATAATTTCCTCCAGACTGAGCCTAAGGATGTCCAGTATATGGATGTATCGCCCAGGCAGCTTGTGAGCGTGGCCGCGAGCCTTATCCCGTTCCTTGAACACGATGACGCCAACAGGGCGCTTATGGGCTCCAACATGCAACGCCAGGCTGTTCCTCTCCTGTATACGGAAGCTCCGCTGGTAGGCACAGGCATGGAGTATAGGACCGCTAAAGATTCCGGGGCCGTAATCTCATCGAAGAATTCCGGAACGGTGACAAGTGTTGACGCAGGCGAGATAGTTGTAAGCGGCAAGAGCTATAAGCTGATAAAATTCGACAGGTCAAATGCCAATACATGCGTAAACCAGAGGCCAATAGTCAAGCTTGGGGATAAGATAAAAGAAGGAGATGTTATTGCCGACGGCGCAGCGACTGACAAGGGCGAGCTGGCTCTGGGGAAGAACGTGCTCGTGGCGTTCATGCCTTGGAGAGGATATAATTTTGAAGACGCTATCCTGCTGAGCGAAAAGCTTGTGGCGGAAGATAAATATACATCCCTCCATATCGAGGAATTTGAACTTGAGGCCAGAGATACCAGGTTAGGAAATGAAGAGATAACCAGGGATATCCCTAATATCGGCGAGGAAGCTCTCAGGAACCTGGACGAAAGCGGAATAATAAGAGTCGGTGCCGAAGTTGAGCCCGGAGATATCCTGGTGGGCAAAGTTACGCCTAAGTCCGAAACCGAGCTATCTCCTGAAGAAAAACTGCTGCGCGCGATATTCGGAGAAAAGGCCGGCGACGTGAGGGATTCGTCCCTGATCGCGCCTCCGGGAGTTGACGGTATAATCGTTGATGTAAGGGTATTCTCGCGAAGGGACGCGCGTTCTAAAACAAAAGAAGAGAGGACGCTGGAACTGAAAGAGATAAAGATCCTGGAGGGCACGTTCCAGACACAGATAGAAAAGATAAAAGAAGAGAAGTATAGGAAACTCCACAACCTGCTGGTGGGCCGCAAACTTGCGGCTGGAATACTGGACCAGGAATCCGGCAGGGCGCTGATCTCCCAGGGCAGGACCGTAAGGGTAAAAGACCTGAATAAGATAGTCGATAAGGGAGACCTGGAGAATGTCAAGGTCAATAATCCCGAGATAGAGCAGGAGATAGCCAGGATCACCAGGTTGCTCGACAGCCAGATAGAAGAGCTTACATTTGAACTCGAAAGGGAGATAGATAGAGTCAAGAGAGGCGACGAGCTTCCACCTGGTGTATTGAAGAAGGTCAAAGTATATGTAGCGAGCAAGAAGAAGATATCGGTCGGCGACAAGATGGCGGGAAGACACGGGAATAAGGGGGTCGTCGCGAAGATCCTGCCCGAGGAGGATATGCCGTTCCTCGCAGATGGGACGCCTGTTGAGATAGTGTTGAATCCGCTCGGAGTGCCGAGCCGTATGAACGTAGGGCAGATACTCGAAACGCATCTCGGATGGGCCGCCAAGATACTCGGTTTCACCGTAGCGAGCCATGTCTTTGACGGCGCGAGCGAAAATGAGATCAAAGAAGAAATGAAGAAGGCCGGGATACCGCTTGAAGGCAAGGTAAGCGTGTATGACGGGTTTACAGGAAAACCGTTCGACCAGAAAGTGACGGTTGGCTACATTTATATGCTGAAACTGGCCCATCTGGTCGACGACAAGATACATGCAAGGTCCATCGGGCCGTATTCGCTCGTTACTCAGCAGCCGCTTGGAGGAAAAGCGCAGTTCGGCGGACAGAGATTCGGCGAGATGGAAGTGTGGGCTCTCGAAGCCTACGGCGCGGCGTTCACTTTACAGGAATTGCTTACTGTTAAATCGGACGATGTTGTCGGAAGGACGAAGATATATGAAGCCGTGGTCAAGGGCGATAATAAACTTCAGTCGGGTACGCCCGAATCCTTCAACGTCCTTGTAAAAGAATTGCAGTCGTTGGGACTCGAAATCAAGCTGGAGAAGAGATCTCCTGTTGAAGAAAAGGATAAATAATAATGGTCGAGGATATCGGTTATTTTAATGCAATAACCATAAAGATAGCGTCACCCCAGGTCGTGAAGTCATGGTCTAAAGGCGAAGTCAAGAAGCCGGAGACTATCAACTACAGGACGCTGAAGCCCGAGAAAGACGGACTCTTCTGCGAGAGGATATTCGGGCCTACCAAAGACTATGAATGCAATTGCGGGAAATATAAGCGCATAAAGCATAAGGGCATCATATGCGACAGGTGCGGGGTAGAGGTCACCCGCTCCAGCGTTCGCAGGGAGAGGATGGGCCATATAGAGCTCTCCTGTCCGGTGTCGCATGTTTGGTTCTTTAAGGTCATGCCGTCAAGGATCGGTATCATGCTGGGCATAACTTCCAGAGAGTTGGAGAAGGTGCTCTATTACGAAGAATACATAGTCATCGATCCGGGTGAGACATCGCTGAAGAAGATGGACCTGCTGTCCGAAGAGCGTTATAAAGAGTTCAGGGAAAAATTCGGCCAGAAATTTACGGCTAAGATGGGGGCTGAAGCTATAAGGGATCTGCTTAAAGACATCGACCTCGATAAGCTGGCCTCGAAGATAAAACGCGAGATCAAAGACTCCAAGTCCGATAACATCCAGAAGAAGAGCGTAAAGATCCTCAGATTCATAGAATTGTTCAAGAATTCAGGAAACAAGCCGGAATGGATGATATTCGACATATTACCGGTCATCCCTCCCGACCTAAGGCCTCTCGTGCCGCTTGACGGCGGGCGGTTCGCGACAAGCGACCTTAACGACCTCTATCGGCGTGTGATAAACAGGAACAACCGGTTGAAGAAGTTGATAGAACTGAAGGCGCCGGAGATCATCATAAGGAACGAAAAGCGCATGCTCCAGGAGGCTGTCGACGCCCTCTTCGATAACGGACGTCACGGAAAGGCCGTTCTGGGCCCCGGCAACAGGCCTTTGAAGTCGCTGAGCGATATGTTGAAGGGAAAACAGGGGCGTTTCAGGCAGAACCTGCTGGGTAAGAGGGTAGATTATTCCGGAAGAAGCGTTATAGTAGTCGGTCCTGAGCTGAAGCTCAAAGAATGCGGGTTGCCAAAAAAGATGGCTCTTGAACTCTTTGAGCCTTTTATTATAAAGAAACTGAAAGAAAAAGGGTTTGTCCATACGATAAAGAGCGCCAAAAAGATGGTCGAGAAGGCGAAGCTGGAGGTTTGGGACATTTTGGACGATGTTATAAAAGACCATCCCGTTATGTTAAACAGAGCCCCGACCCTGCACAGGCTGGGTATACAGGCGTTCCAGCCGATACTGATCGAGGGCAATGCCATTCGCATACATCCGCTCGTCTGTACAGCTTTCAACGCGGACTTTGACGGTGACCAGATGGCGGTGCACGTTCCTCTTTCTATCGAGGCGCAGACCGAGTGTAAACTGCTCATGATGGCCACAACAAATATATTTTCACCGGCAGACGGCAGGCCGATCACGAGCCCGACCCAGGATATTGTCCTCGGATGTTACTATATGACGAAGGAGAAGCCCGGCGCCAAGGGCGAAGGAAAGATCTTCAGCTCGTCCGAGGAAGTCGTTATCGCTCATAATGACGAAGAGGTCGATTTGCACGCGAAGATAAAGGTCGACATAGGCGGCAAGCTTATTGAAACAACGGTTGGCAGGGTCTTATTTAACCTTCTTCTGCCCGAAGGCATAGTCTATGTGAACGAGACTATGAGCAAATCCAAATTAAGCAAGACCATATATAGCTGCTACAAGACAAAGGGACATCAGGTGGTCATAAAGCTGCTCGATGATCTCAAGAGGGCTGGATTCGAAGAGGCGACGAAAGCGGGCCTATCGATATCCGTAAATGACCTGCAGATACCGAAGAAAAAAGACGAATATCTCCAGAAGACGATCACAGACGTCAACCACGTCGAAGAGCAGTATAAGAGAGGGCTCATAACAGACCGCGAGCGTTATAATAAGATCATAGACCTGTGGACACATGCGACCGACGACGTATCGGACCTCATATTCCAGGAACTCGATTCGTTCAATCCTATATTCATGATGGCGGATTCCGGCGCACGCGGTTCGAAGCTCCAGATCAGGCAGCTCGCCGGCATGAGAGGACTGATGGCAAAACCTTCCGGAGAGATTATAGAGACCCCTATCAAGGCTAACTTCAGGGAAGGGCTGACTGTGCTGGAGTATTTCATATCTACGCACGGCGCGAGAAAAGGTCTGGCAGATACTGCGTTGAAGACAGCTGATTCCGGATACCTTACTCGCAGGCTCGTCGATGTGGCGCAGGACGTCATAGTCAGCGAAGACGATTGCGGGACGTTGAACGGTATATTGATAAGCGCGATCATCGAAGGCGACGAGGTGGTCGTGAAGCTGGCCGAAAGGATAATAGGAAGGGTCGCGCTCGACAACATAGTCGACGTTATAACAGATACGGTACTTGTAGAAGCGGGCGCCGAGATTACCGAAGAGAAGGCAAAGCAGATCGAAGAGGTCGGCATAGAGAAGATCAGGATCAGGAGTGTTCTTACTTGTGAATCAAAGCACGGATGTTGCGTAAAATGTTACGGAAGAAATCTCGCAACGGGCAGGATCGTTGAACTCGGTGAGGCAGTCGGTATAGTTGCGGCACAGTCTATAGGTGAGCCCGGTACGCAGCTGACGATGAGAACATTCCATATAGGAGGAACCGCCTCGAGGATAGTGGAGCAGTCATTTACTGAATCGAAGTATAAAGGTATGATAAAATACCACAATTTGAGGGTCGTTGCAACCAAGAAAGAAGGCGAATTGGTCGTCCTGAACAGAAACGGCCAGGTGAGCATCAATGATCCGCAGGGACGCGAACTTGAACGATATACGATCCCCCAAGGGGCTATATTAAGGGTTGAAGACGGTAAGCCGGTAGAAGAAGGTTCGATATTCGTGAAATGGGATCCCTACACTGTACCCATCCTTACAGAAGTTTCCGGCAAGACAAAGTACGAGGACATCAAAGAAGGCGTTACCATGAAGGAAGAGCTCGACCCCGCGACGAAGTTGAAGAACCGCGTCATCGTCGAGCACAAAGGCGACTACCATCCTCAGATACTTATATTAAACAAGGACGGAGAGGTTCTCGCTATATACCCGATCCCTGCCGGCGCCCATATCGTAGTACATGATGGTAAAGGGGTTACTGCCGGAGAGGTTCTCGCTAAGACTCCCCGCGTCTTCGGTAAGACCAAAGATATAACCGGAGGTTTGCCAAGGGTCGCTGAGCTCTTTGAGGCAAGACGGCCTAAGGATCCCGCCATCATAAGCGAGATCGACGGTTTAGTAGAATTCGGCGAGTCGAAGAAAGGGCAGAAAAGGGTCATAATCACATCCCCGACAGGTATGAAGAAAGAATATGTCATTCCGCACGGAAAACACCTTAACGTGTATAAGGGCGATAAAGTCACAGCGGGCGAGCAATTGATAGACGGTCCCGTAGTCCTGCAGGACATCTTGAGGGTTTCCGGAGATAAAAAACTTCAGGAGTATCTGGTAAATGAAGTTCAGGAAGTTTACAGGTTGCAGGGCGTCAATATTAACGATAAGCATATCGAGGTCATAGTGCGGCAGATGCTGCGCAAGGTGAGAATAGAGAACCCGGGAGACACGACGTTCCTGATGGGGCAGCAGGTCGATAAGACCGTTTATATTGAAGAGAATAAGAGGGCGACCAAGAAGAAAGGTAAGGGGGCAAGTGCGGTGCCTGTGTTGTTGGGTATAACGAAGGCGTCGCTGAACACCGAGAGTTTTATCTCGGCCGCAAGCTTCCAGGAGACGACCAGGGTGCTGACCGAAGCTGCCGCAAGCGGCAAGACGGATAACCTGATCGGGCTGAAAGAGAATATCATCATGGGCCATCTGATACCGGCTGGAACTGGTTTTGATTTCCACAGGAACATATCGATAGTAAAGCATGTGCTGGACGACGCCAAGAAAGACAAAGAAGAGACTAAAGAAGATAAAAAGGGGAGCACAAAAGAAGATAAAGCAGGGGAGCAGGGATAATACAAATGCCGACGATAAACCAGCTTATAAGATTGGGAAGAGAAAAGTTCAAAAACAGGAGCAAGTCGCCCGCTCTCAAGGGCTGTCCGCAGAGAAGGGGCGTGTGCCTTCAGGTAAAGACGCAGACTCCCAAAAAGCCGAATTCAGCGCTGAGAAAAGTTGCCAGGGTAAGGCTGACGAATTCAATAGAAGTCACATCTTATATACCGGGAGTCGGCCATAACCTGCAGGAGCATTCCATAGTGTTGGTCAGAGGCGGCAGAGTAAAAGACCTTCCGGGTGTCAGGTACCACATCGTGAGAGGAGTGCTCGACACGGCAGGTGTGACCGACAGACGTAAATCGAGATCGAAATACGGAGCAAAAAAACCGAAAGATAAGGCAGCGCCAGGTAAAGCCGCAAAATAAAAAAGGTAAGGATAATCGATGAGAAGACGCAGAGCTGATAAGAGAGAGATCATACCGGATCCAAAATATAAGAACGCCACTGTGGCAAGATTTATCAATATAATGATGCTGCAGGGCAAGAAGTCTACCGCGGAAAAGATAGTTTACAAGTGTTTCGGCATATTAGGCGAGAAGACCGGTAAACCGCCTCTGGAGGTTTTTCTGAAAGCTCTCGATAACGTCAGGCCGTTATTGGAAATAAAGCCGAGAAGGATCGGAGGAGCAACATATCAGGTCCCTATCGATGTTAAGTCAGAAAGAGGTATTTCTATCGCGATGAGGTGGATACGGAACTTCGCGCGAGCGAAGAAGGGCAAGCCGATGGAGATAAAGCTTGCGGATGAGATGTTGGAGGCTTACAAAGGAGAAGGCTCTGCCATGAAGAAGCGGGAAGATACACATAAGATGGCTGAAGCGAATAAGGCCTTCGCTCATTACAGATGGTAAGCGAGGACGTTGATAAAAAAATGACTACAAAAGACACAAGATTATTTAATTTAAGGAACATAGGCATAATAGCGCATATCGACGCCGGCAAGACGACGACGACCGAACGCATGCTATTTTTTACCGGCAAGGTATATAAGATCGGCACTGTCGACGAGGGGACCGCAGTAATGGACTGGATGGTCCAGGAGCAGGAGCGCGGTATTACTATTACGAGCGCCGCAACCACCTGTTTTTGGAAAGACAAGAATATCAATATTATAGATACCCCCGGCCACGTCGACTTTACGGTAGAGGTCGAGAGATCCCTTAAGGTACTTGACGGCGCCGTTGTTGTTCTCTGCGCCGTTGGAGGCGTCCAGCCCCAATCCGAGACCGTATGGCGCCAGGCGGAGAAGTATAAAGTTCCAAGGATCGCTTTCATCAATAAGATGGACAGGACCGGCGCGAACTTCTTTAAGGTTCTTGATGATATGCGCGAGCGATTGGCGGCGAATCCCTTGCCGCTCCAGATACCTATAGGTGCGGAAGACAAGTACCAGGGGGTCATAGATCTTATAACGATGAAGGCTATAATCTACTTAGGCAGCGAAGGAAAATCCGGGTTTGAGGTTACCGACATACCCGAGGACTTGAAGAAATTGGCGAGCAAGTACAGGCATAATCTGATAGAGAAACTAGGCGAGGTAGACGAGACGGTCATGGACAGGTACATCAATGAAAAAGGACTCTACCCTCATGAAGTAAGGAATTTTATCAGGAAAGCTACATTAGCCGCAAAAATAATTCCCGTATTCTGCGGCGCTTCCGCGAAGAACAAAGGCATAGAGCCTTTATTGGACGGTATCTGCGATTTCCTGCCGTCGCCGCTCGACCTTCCTCCTGTCAAAGGGATCAACCCGGAGACGGAAGAAGAGGTGACGAGAGAGCCGTCTGAAAACGAGAAGTTCTGCGCGCTTGTATTCAAGATCAAGGCCGATCCGTTCGTCGGAAAACTGGCTTACGCGCGCGTTTATTCCGGGATACTCGATCCGGGGCAATATGTTTACAATTCCAAGAAAGATACAAAAGAACGCATCGGCAAGATATTGAAGATGCATGCAAATAAGCAGGAGATCGTCGATAAGGCGATGGCCGGCGATATCGTCGCGCTCGTCGGGTTGAAAAATACGACGACCGGCGACACCATCTGTTATGAAGACAACCCCATTGTCCTGGAGACGATGCATTTTCCGGAACCTGTCATATCTATGGCGATAGAGCCTAAGACAAAGGCAGACCAGGAAAGGTTGGGTTTGGCTATGAACAGGCTCGCGGAGGAAGACCCGACTTTTAAGGTAACCTACGCTAAAGAGACCGGGCAGACGATAATAAGCGGCATGGGCGAACTGCATCTGGAGATAATAGTCGATAGGATGTTCAGGGAATTTAATGTCGCGGCCAATGTGGACAAGCCTCAGGTAGCTTATAAAGAGACTCTGACCAGGCAGGTCAGGGCCGTAGGCAAGTTTATACAGCAGAGCGGGGGCAGGGGCCAATACGGGCATGTCGTGCTGGATGTAGCGCCGGCGCAGAAAGGCGCAGGCGTATTATTTGAGTCGAAGATCATAGGCGGCGCCATTCCCCGGGAGTATATCTCGTCCGTCAAAGAGGGCGTGATAGATGCCGCCCAGAACGGGCAGCTTGCCGGATATCCCGTGACTGATATCGACGTGAAACTGGTAGACGGTTCTTATCACGAAGTAGATTCATCCGACCTGGCGTTCCATATGGCGGGCTCGATCGCCGTGGGTGAGGCGCTCAGGACCGGGGGATCGATACTTCTTGAGCCTATCATGAACCTGGAAGTAATTACTCCGGACAATTATATGGGCGACGTTATCGGAGATCTCAGTTCGCGCAGGGTAAAAATAGAAGCCATTACGGACAGGTTGAATATTAAAGTCATACGAGGGTTCGCGCCGTTAAGCGAGATGTTCGGTTATGCGACTACCGTAAGAAGCCTTACGCAGGGACGCGCTTCTTACACCATGGAGCCTTCCTATTATCAGGAAGTGCCTAAAAATATATCGGAAAAAATAATAGAATTAAGCGGACGCGTTAAAGAAAGAAAATAAAGGAGAGTTTATGGCAAAGGAAGCGTTTGTAAGATCTAAGCCGCACGTGAACATCGGCACAATCGGCCATATCGATCACGGCAAGACTACTTTGACGGCAGCAATTTTAGCGACCCTTGCCAAAAAGGGCAAGGCGCAGGTTAAGTCCTACGCCGATATCGCCAAGGGCGGCACCGTCAGGGATGAAACCAAGACCGTTACTATCGCCGTAGCGCACGTTGAATACGAGACCGAGAAGAGGCATTACGCCCATATAGACTGCCCCGGACACGCCGATTACATCAAGAATATGATAACCGGAGCCGCGCAGATGGACGGAGCCATACTTGTGGTATCGGCAGTGGACGGCCCGATGCCCCAGACAAGAGAGCATATCCTCCTGGCCCGCCAGGTCAATGTCCCTTCAATAGTCGTATTCCTCAATAAAGTAGACCTTGTGGAAGACAAGGAACTCGTGGACCTGGTCGAGCTGGAAGTGAGGGAGCTTCTCACCAAGTACCAGTTCCCCGGAGACAAGACCCCCGTGATAAGGGGCAGCGCATTAAAAGCGATGTCGGCGCCCGATAACCCGGAATCCACAAAGAGCATATTCGAGCTCATGGAAGCATGCGATACGTTCATCCCCGAGCCCAAGAGGGACATAGATAAACCCTTCCTCATGCCCATAGAAGACGTCTTCTCGATAACAGGCCGCGGCACAGTAGGAACAGGCCGGGTCGAGAGAGGCCAGATAAAGGTGGGCGAGGAGATCGAGATAGTAGGCATACGCCCCACAAAGAAGTCCGTAGTCACGGGCGTTGAGATGTTCAGGAAGCTGCTCGATTCAGGACAAGCCGGAGACAACATCGGCGTCCTGTTAAGGGGTATCGAGAAGACAGACCTCGAGAGGGGGCAGGTCCTGGCAAAGCCGGGTTCCATCACCCCTCACACCAAGTTCAAGGCAGAGGTATATATATTGAGCAAAGAAGAAGGAGGCCGTCACACGCCCTTCTTTAACGGTTACCGCCCGCAGTTCTACTTCAGGACCACAGACGTCACGGGAGTAGTAACCCTCCCCAAAGAGGTCGAGATGGTCATGCCCGGCGATAACGTAAGCTTCGAAGTAGTTCTGATAACCCCGATAGCCATGGAAAAAGAGTTGAGGTTCGCCATACGTGAAGGCGGACATACTGTTGGCGCAGGGGTCGTAACCGAAGTCATAGAATAGAGAAGAATATGGCGCAACAAGAGATTCAAAAAATCAGGATAAAGTTACTTGCTTATGACAACAGGCTATTGGATCTGTCCGCGCAGGAGATAGTGGAGACGGCCAAACGCACCGGTGCCGGTGTTGCCGGACCGATACCTCTCCCGACCAGACGCGAGATATTTACGGTCTTGAGGTCGCCTCATGTGGACAAGAAGTCCAGGGACCAGTTCCAAATAAAGACACATAAGCGGATACTGGATATAATAAACCCGACGGCAAAGACTATCGATGCCTTGAAGAAGCTGGACTTACCGGCCGGCGTTTATGTGGAAATAAAATAGTTCATAGCTGATTGTTCGTAGTAGATAGAAGGGGAAGGCATGATAGGATTATTGGGTAAAAAAATAGGAATGACGAACATATTCGATGAAAGCGGCAGGAACATCCCCGTCACTCTCGTCGAAGCAGGACCATGTTATATCCTCCAGATCAAGACAATGGAGAACGACGGCTACAATGCCCTGCAGATAGGCTTCGGCGCGAAGCGAGAGAAACTTGTCAATAAACCCGATAAGGCAAGATTCAAAAAAGCCGGCGTTGACGCGGTCCGTTTCGTAAAGGAATTGAGGGTCAATGATGTCGCGCCTTATAAGCTAGGGCAGAAGATAGAAGTGGATGTATTTGCCAAAGGCGATTACGTTGATGTCGTCGGCACATCGATCGGTAAAGGATTCCAGGGCGGCGTTAGGAGATGGAATTGGAAGGGCGGTCCGGGCGGGCACGGTTCGATGTTCCACCGCGCCGTAGGCTCCATCCAGTCCGGCGCAAGACTTGGCAGAGTGACAAAAGGGCATCATTTGCCCGGGCATATGGGTGTTGACAGGATAACGATACAGAATCTGGAAGTCCTGGATGTTGATAAAGAGAATTCTCTTATAATTATCAGGGGCTCGGTTCCGGGGCATAAGAACAATTTTCTTGTGGTTAAGGAAGCCAGAAAGAGGCCAAAAGGATTCGTAAAGGCCAAAGCCGTACAGGTCTCATCTAAGAAGAGCGTTAAAGCCACGGTCGGCAAGAAAAAATAAAAGTGAGCATATGAAATCAAAGACAAGAGCACAGAGGACGAAGACAAGAGCAGATTTAAAAAAGCGGGTATCTACAGCTAAGAAAGCCGCTCCCGGCGAATTTAAAGGCTTCTCCATACCTATTTATAATGTCAAGGGTAAGGAAGTCGGGACGTTTGATTTTAATAAGAAGATATTCGACGGGGAGGTCAACAAGAAGATCCTCTACCAGGCTATCCTCATGTATAACTCGAATAAGCGCCAGGGAAATGCCGCGACTAAAACGAGAGGCGATGTATCGGGCGGTGGGAAGAAACCTTTTAGACAGAAGGGTACGGGAAGGGCTCGCGCAGGTTCTACGCGTTCACCTCTTTGGAGGCACGGCGGCACCGTATTCGGTCCGCACCCGAGAGATTTCCATTACAGCATACCGAAACAGATGAAACGGCTGGCATTCCTGTCGATCATAAATTCGAAGCTTAACGACAATAAGGTTATAGGCATAGACTCTTTAGTCCTGGAGGAAGCTAAGACTAAAAAATTCAAAGGCATAATGGATGCACTGAAGCTCCAAGGAAAGAGCCTGTTCATCCTGGACGCCGTAGACGAAAAGATAATGAGGGCGTCGAGGAATCTCCAGGAGGCCGATATAAAAAATTACAGGGATTTCAGTACGCTTGATGTGCTCAAATGCGACACCGTAGTCATGACTAAAACAGCTTTAGAAAAGCTGCCGGAAAGGTTTAAAAACTAATGAAGGCGCCTCAGGATATAGTAAAAGGGATGATAAGGACCGAAAAGGGTGCTATGCTTATGCCGCTCAATAAGTACCTTTTCTGGGTCGATAGTGACTCCAATAAGATAGAGATCAGGAGAGCGATTGAGGAAATGTATAAAGTCAAGGTCAGCGCCGTAAACACCATAACGATGCGCGGCAAGATGAAACGCGTCCGCTACAAGATGGGCAAGACACCTGATTGGAAGAAAGCTGTAGTCACATTAAAAGAAGGGAGCAAGATTGATGTTACGTAATGTTGCGTAAGGTTAGTGAATGTTGCGTAAGGTTACAAAGACTAAAATAACCTTACGTAACCTTAATTAACCTTCCTTAACTTTACATAACCTTGCTTTAATATTATGGGAATAAAAAAATTCAGACCGATGACACCGGGGTTAAGACATACGGCGATTTCCAATTTCGACGAGCTCACAAAGGGAAAACCGGAGAAGAACCTGCTCGTCGCGTTGAAGAAATCAGGGGGAAGGAATAACCGCGGCAGGATCACCTCGAGGCATCGCGGCGGCGGCCATAAGAGGATGGGGCGCATAGTTGATTTCAGGCGCGATAAGTTCGATGTGCCGGCCAAAGTCCTTGCGATAGAATATGACCCGAATAGGTCAGCGCGCCTCGCGCTTGTCCAGTATACTGACGGCGAGAAACGCTATATCATCGCCCCGGTAGGATTGAGCGTAAAAGACGAAGTAATATCAAGTAAGACCGCCGAAGTAAAAGTCGGCAATTCAATGCAATTGTCCAATATACCGGCGGGTATCCCTATCTATAATGTAGAGCTTAAAAAAGGTTCGGGTGGGTGCATCGCGAGGTCGGCAGGTAATTCATGCCTCATAATGGCCAAGGAAGGCGACTATGCGCATGTCAAACTCCCGAGCGGCGAGATAAGGCTCATTAGCGTCGAGTGCATGGCAACTATCGGGCAGGTGGCAAATATCGAGCACGAGACGATATCGATAGGCAAGGCCGGCAGATCCAGGTGGATGGGCAAAAGGCCGTATTCCAGAGGAGTCGCGAAGAATCCCCACGACCATCCGATGGGCGGCGGCGAGGGTAAGGCAACAGGCGGATTGCCAAGATCCCCGTGGGGCCAGTACGCAAGGGGATTGAAGACGAGAAAGACTAAGCATTCGGATAAATTCATAGTGAAACGGAGAAAATAGAATGTCGAGATCGACCAAAAAAGGCCCGTTTATTGATGAAAAGCTTTTGATCAAGGTGCAGAAGGTAATTAAGTCCGGCGATAAGAAGCCTATAAAGACATGGTCCCGCAGGTCAACTATAACTCCGGAATTCGTAGGGATCACACTGTCTGTCTACAATGGCAAGAAGTTCCTGCCGGTGTATGTCACGGAGAATATGGTTGGACATAAGTTAGGCGAATTTGCTCCTACCCGGGTATTTAAGAAACATGGAGCGGCCACAGAGATATCGATGGAGAAAACGTAATTTGTTAGTTGTAAGTTATAAGTGGTAAGTTGTAAGTAAAAAAGGAAGCAAAGATAATGGTGACAAAAGCAGTAGCTAGATATATAAGGATAAGTCCGAGGAAGTTCAGGCTCATAATCCCTCTTGTAAAAGGGAAGAATCCCGAGGCGGCGATAGCGATACTGATGAACGTAAAGAAGGGCGCGTGCGTTTACGCTATCGAATTGCTCAAATCCGCTATTGCTAACGCAAAACGGAAACAGGGTGTTGACGTCTCAAACCTCTATATATCCAGGTTCTTTGCCGACTGCGGCCCTACGCTGAAACGGTTCAGGGCGGCCTCTATGGGCAGGGCGAGCACTATAAGAAAGAGGACTTCGCATATTACGGTAGAGTTGGACGAGTTTACAAACAAGAAAGAAAATAAGCGCGTCGAAGCGGCGCATGCCGGAACCAGGGCCCATAAAGAAGACGCTCAATACGCCGTTAAAGCAAAAGAGAAAGATAAGGCTAAGGATGCGGCAGCGCACGCAAAGCCGCATAAAGCCAGAGAGACTAAAAAGGCCGAATCGGGCAAAAAAGGTAAGGAGTAAGATGGGACAAAAGGTTCATCCATACGGGTTCAGGGTAGGGTACATATACGACTGGAAATCTCGGTGGTAGTCGACAAGGCAGGAATTCGCTAAGCTCCTGATAGAAGATGTTAAAATACGGAAATACATAAAGAAGGTATTGTCCGCCGCCGCCGTTTCCAAGATAGAGATCGAAAGGGCGAGCGATAAGATAAGGATCATGATATTTTCGGCCAGGCCGGGCATAATAATCGGCAGGCGCGGATCCGAGATAGAGAAATTGAAAGAGACGCTCCATTCGATAGCCGGCAGAGAGGTCCTGATAGATATTAAAGACATCAAGAACCCTAATGTAGACGCCCAGCTTGTGTCGGAGAACATAGCGTTCCAGATAGAGAAGCGCATACCGCACAAACGCGCCATGAAGAAATCCATACAGAATGCGCTTGATAGCGGAGCTAAAGGCGTCAAGATCCTGTGCTCCGGGAGGCTCGGCGGCGCCGAGATCGCGCGCAGAGAGAGTTATCGCGTCGGATCAATACCCGCGCAGACGCTGAGAGCGGATGTGGATTACGGATTTTCCGAGGCTGTAACTACCTACGGGTTGATCGGCGTTAAGGTATGGATATATAAAGGCGACAGGGTGCTTGATAAGAAGGTTGAAGATACGACAGTAGAAGAGAAGAAACAGCTATAACATAGCGCGAGGGATTTCATGGGTTTAATGCCAAAGAGAGTAAAATTCAGGAAGAGCCAGAGGGGCAGGCGCTTTGGAACATCATGGAGGGGCGCAACCCTCTCTTTCGGCGAATTCGGTCTGAAGGCCCTAGAAAATGCCTATTTTTCCGACAGGCAGATAGAAGCGGCAAGGGTCGCGTTCATGAGGAGCCTCAAGGGCGGCGGAAAGATATGGATCAGGGTATTCCCGGATAAATCCATAACGAAGAAACCGGCGGAGACCAGGATGGGTAAAGGTAAAGGCATCCCGGACCACTGGGTAGCCGTCATAAAGAAAGGCAAGATACTGTTCGAGATGGACGGCGTGCCGCTTGAGATAGCTAAAGAATCTATGCGTGTAGCGGCGCATAAGATACCTTTCCGGACAAAGTTTATCACGAGAGGGATTGCGCACTAATGATAAAGACCAATGAAATACGGAACATGACCGTAGAAGAAATAGGGCACAAGCTTGAGGCTCTGAAGAAGGACCTTTACAACGCACGGACCGAGGCTGAGGCAGGCAGGATCGAGAAACCTCACAGGATAGCGGAAGCGCGGAAGGATATTGCAAGATGTGAGACGGTGTTAAGGGAGAAAATAAATGCAAAGCAATGATAGGGGCATGCGTAAAACACGCGTAGGTGTGGTTATAAGCGATAAGATGGATAAGACCGTTACGGTGCAAGTGGCAAGAGTGGTACGCCATCCGGTCTATAACAAGATGGTCAGGACCGCTACTAAATTCAAGGCACATGACGAAAAGGATGAAGCGAAGATGGGCGATACGGTCAGGATAGAAGAGACCAGGCCCATGTCAAAAACGAAACGGTGGAGATTGGTGGAGATAATTAAGATTGCCAACCCCGTAGAAAAAGAACAGGTAACGACATGATCAGGATGAGAAGCATACTTGATGTAGCTGATAACACGGGCGCCAGGAAGGCGTCTATGATAGGTGTGATCGGCAGGGGGAACCGGAAATACGCCGACGTAGGTGATATTATTACATGCAACATTAAGGAGGCCTCACCCGACGCGATCGTCAAGGACCATGAGGTCGTTAAGGGCGTCATCGTAAGAAGCGCTTTTCCCATTACCAGGCCGGACGGAAGCCGTTTGAGGTTTGACCGGAATGCCGTTGTAATCATCGACCTTCAGATGAACCCGAGAGGGACGAGGATATTCGGCCCCGTGGCAAGAGAGCTGCGCGACAAGAACTTTATGAAGATAATCTCCCTGGCGCCGGAGGTACTGTGAATAAGATTAAAAAGAATGATATAGTTTTTGTGCTTTCCGGCAGGTCGCGCGGAAAGACGGGAAAGGTTTTCAGGATATTCCCGAAAAAGGAGCGCGCGCTCGTCGAAGGCGTCAATTACGTGAAGAAGCATGTGAGGAAGACGAAGAACGACCAGCAGGGCGGCGTAGCTCAAAAAGAGAGTCCTATACAGATATCGAATCTGGCGCTATTTTGTAAGACCTGCAATAAGTCCGCCCACGTCGGCGTCAGCGTGCTTGCCGACGGCACCAGAGCCAGGTTCTGCAAGCGCTGCAAAGAGGTAATATAATATATGATAACACCAAGACTTTTGGAAAGATTCAGAAAAGAGATTGCTTCGGAAATGACCAAGATCTTCGGCTATAAGAATTTGCTGGAGGTACCACGGTTGACAAAGATCGTCGTGAACATCGGCCTTGGCGAGGCGACTCAGGACATCAAATTACTTGAAAGCGCCCAGTCTGAAATAGCTATGATCACCGGGCAGAAACCTGTGGTGACCAAAGCCAAAAAGGCTATAGCCAATTTTAAGATACGTAAGGGTTCGCCGATAGGATGCAAGGTAACGCTCAGGCGCGCCAGGATGTATGAATTTCTCGACAGACTCATATCTGTTTCAATACCCCGGATCAGGGATTTCAGGGGGCTGTCTACCGAATCGTTTGATGAGGGCGGTAATTATTCGTTTGGATTGAATGAACAGCTGATATTTCCCGAGATCGACGCGGATAAGGTCATGAAAGCGCATGGCATGGATATAACTATATGTACTACCGCAAAGACAAAAAAAGAGGCGTTTGAACTTTTGAGGCTGGTCGGGATGCCGTTTATCCGTCCCATCGAAGGAAAAGCGCCTGCAGCAGAGCAGGCCCGCCTGCCCGGCAAAAACTAACTCAGGCGGGCAGGTTAAAAAATAGGAAGTGATGATATGGCAAAGACGTCGTTAATAGTCAAGTCGCAGAGGACACCCAAGTTCAAGGTCAGAAAGTATCATAGGTGCCTTATCTGTGGAAGGCCGCGCGGTTTCATAGGCAGGTTCCAGATCTGCAGGCTGTGTTTCAGGGAACTTGCTTCGCGAGGCGAAATACCCGGCGTTGTAAAAGCAAGCTGGTAATTGAGGTAAACAACTTTGTGTAATGTTATATGTGGAATGTGTAAAGTAGGTTTAATGGTTAATTGTGTAATGAAAGAGAATTTTCCATTACACATAGCTTCATTACACCGGCATTACACATTACACTTTGCACATTACGCAAACATTTAGGAAGCGAGCAGCAATATGTCAGTGACAGACCCGATATCAGATATGCTTACAATCATAAGGAACGGAAGTTCCTCCAAGAAAGAGGTCGTAGAGGTAAAGAACTCGATCTTTTCCGAAGAAATATTGAAGATACTGAAGAGAGAAGGATTTATAGCAAATTATAAGCTTATCAAGGACAATAAGCAGGGGCTGCTGAGGGTATATCTCAGGTACTCTAAAGACGGAGTACCGGCCTTGATGGGTATAAAGCGTATCTCTAAGCCCGGCCTAAGGATATATAAGAAGACCGACGCGCTACCTAAAGTATACAGCGGATTGGGCGTTGCGATAATTTCCACATCCAACGGGCTGATGACCGATACGGCTGCGCGTGAAAAGAAGGTGGGTGGAGAAGTAGTCTGCTACGCCTGGTAAGGACTGAATATGTCAAGAATCGGTAAAAAACCATTGAGTCTGCCTAGCGGCGTAAAAGCCTCGATCTCAGGCAGCGCCATTACAATCGAAGGGCCGAAAGGCAAACTGACCTATAAGGCAGATCCTCGTTTCAAGATCGAGATAAAGGAAAAGCTGGTCTCTGTCGCAAGGCCGTCGGACGAAAAGCAGGATAAGTCGACGCACGGCCTGATAAGGAGCCTTCTGAACAATATGATAATCGGCGTAACCGAAGGTTATAGGAAGGACCTGGAAATAACGGGCGTGGGTTTCAAAGCCGGCGTCCAGGGGAAGGTATTGAATATACAGCTCAGCTTTACGCATCCTATAAATTACAATATACCTGAAGGCATAACGATCGAGACGCCGAAGCCGAACCAGATCGTCATAAAAGGGATCGACAAAGCGAAGGTAGGGGAAGTCGCTGCCGAGATCAGGGATTATTACAGGCCGGAACCTTATAAAGGGAAAGGCATAAAATACGTCGGAGAACATGTCAGGCGCAAAGCCGGTAAGGCTGTCGCAGGCGCAGGCGCCGGCGGAGCGGGCGGATAACATATGAAGAGATGGATAAAGATCACAGGTTTGGAGAGAAGGCATAAGATAATCCGGAAGAAGATATCGGGAACGGCTCAAAAGCCGAGGCTGAGCGTCTACCGCAGTTTGAATAACCTCTACGCGCAGCTTGTCGATGATGTCACGGGGAAGACGCTGGTTTCTTTGTCGACCAACTCGCCGGATCTTAAAGACAAGGTAAAGAAGGACGCCGGGAATGTAAAAGGGGCAGGTATGTTAGGGGTAGCCCTGGCAGAGAAGTGCAAATCTAAAGGGATCACGGATATAGTGTTCGACAGGTCGGGATATCTTTATCACGGCCGCGTAAAAGCCCTGGCGGATGCCGCCAGAAAAGGCGGATTGAAATTCTAGAAAGGGATTTAAATTGGCAAAACCTGACAATAGCGAAAATAACGGGAAGACCGAAGTGAATGGACCTAAAGCCCAGCCTGCCGGAGTTGAAAAACCTGAACAGGCTCCCGATAAGGTTGTAGAGAAGAAAGAAGCCGCTGCGGCTCCTCAGCCGCCAGCCGCGAGACAGGATAGGTCAAGGAAGGGCGGCAGAGGCGGTTTTGGCGGAAAGCGCCAGTCGCGCGCCGCTTCGGAAGAAGGGCTTATCGAGAAAGTAGTTCTTATAAAGAGAGTCGCTAAGGTCGTCAAGGGCGGCCGAAGGTTCTCATTTAACGCGTTGGTGGTGGCTGGCGACGGTAAAGGCACTGTCGGGCTCGGTTTCGGCAAGGGCAACGAAGTCGCCGACGCTATACGAAAAGGCCTGACGGACGCTAAGAAAAATTTCTTTAAATTAACTCTCAGCGGAACGACAATACCTCATGAGGTAATAGGACATTATAAAGCGGCGCGTGTTTTACTGAAGCCTGCTGTCGAAGGAACGGGGGTTATTGCCGGCGGCGCCATACGGGCTATTTGCGAAGCAGGCGGCATAAAAGATATATTGACCAAAAGCCTCGGTTCCGATGCGGCACTGAATGTCTTAAAAGCAGGCATCGAGGGCTTAAAACAGCTTAGGCGGCAGAGAGAATTCGCTCCGCAAGGGGAAGTGAAAAGTGAAAATAACTGAGATCGGCGCGCCGTACGGCGCCAATAGGAAGACGAAGCGTCGCGGCAGGGGATCGGGTTCCGGTCATGGCAAGAACGCGTGCCGGGGCCGCAAAGGCGCATTGAAGAGATCAGGCAGGACTACGCGTCCGGGATTTGAAGGCGGACAGATGCCCCTTATCCGGCGCATACCCAAGAGAGGTTTTAATTCACTATTCAGAGATGCTTATCAGGTGGTCAATGTCGAGTCGCTTAACAGGTTCGAGAAGAATACGATTGTCGGGCCTGCCGAATTAAAAAAGGCCGGCCTTATAGGCAGCGAGAAGGATCGCATTAAGGTGCTGGGAAGCGGGAAATTGACCAAGGTTTTGACCATAAAGGCGCATAAGTTTTCTGAAAGCGCGAAGAAACAGTTAGAGGCGGCCGGAGCGAATGTCGAGTACCTGAAATAATACTTCGTTTAATATATTACTGGCGGACATATGCTAGAAGCGTTTGCAAATATCGTTAAGATCCCTGACCTGCGGAAGAAGATATTCTTCACGCTCGCAATGATCGCCATATACCGCGTAGGAACATACATACCGACGC
The DNA here is from genome assembly GCA_041648975.1 of Candidatus Omnitrophota bacterium. Taxonomy (NCBI): domain Bacteria; kingdom Pseudomonadati; phylum Candidatus Omnitrophota; species Candidatus Omnitrophota bacterium. Next base: position 58,367 of record JBAZNZ010000006.1, read on the forward strand.
CGGGCATCGACGGCACGGCTCTCGCTCAGTTTTTTGCTAACCTCGCGCAACAACAGGGCGGGGCGCTCTTTGGCATAATGAACATGTTTTCCGGAGGCGCCATATCGCGTTTGACGATATTTGCTCTCGGTATCATGCCTTATATATCATCGTCTATCATACTGCAGCTGTTGACGGCCGTAATACCGGCCCTGGAGAAATTGGCCAAGGAAGGCGAATCCGGGCACAAGAAGATAGTCCAATATACAAGATACGGTACGATTGCGCTGGCAGTGATACAGTCGTTCTTTATAGCCTTATGGCTTGAAAACCCGGCGAGATTCCAGGGACTGCAGATAGTCCAGTTCCCCGGATGGCCGTTCAGGATACTGACCGTTATTACGCTTACCAGCGGTACCGCGTTCATCATGTGGCTGGGCGAGCAGATACAGGAGAACGGTATCGGTAACGGGATGAGCCTCCTTATAACGGCGGGTATAGTGTCGAGGATACCAACTGCGTTGTATCAGTTATGGGCCCTGTTTTCTCCCTTTGCGCCGGAAAAAGCTCAGCTCGACCCGTTCACGCTCATACTCATGGTGGTGATGTTGGTATTCGTTGTGGTGGCCGTAATAGTTGTAACTCAAGGGCAGAGAAAGATCCCCGTGCAGTATGCTAAACGCGTCGTCGGCAGGAAGGTCTACGGCGGCCAGGCGACGTTCTTGCCTCTCAGAGTAAATCAGGCGGGAGTTATTCCTATTATATTCGCGCAAAGCATCATATTGTTCCCGGCTACGATTGCCGGCTTTATACCGAGCCGCGGCTTTCAGAAATTCGCGGAGGTACTGACTAGAGGTGAAATATTATATAATTCCATATACGCACTTTTGATAGTGTTTTTTGCATATTTTTATACCGCCATTACGTTCAATCCGATAGACATTTCGGACAACATGAAAAAATACGGCGGATTTGTTCCGGGGATAAGGCCCGGCAGGCAGACGGCAGAATACCTGGATTTTATAATGACGAGGATCACTTTTCCCGGCGCGATATTTCTGGCATTGATTGCTGTATTTCCGAGCATTATTTCCAGCTGGCTGAAGATACCGTATCTCGTAGCAAGTTTCTTCGGCGGCACGGGCTTGCTGATCATAGTCGGAGTCATGCTCGATACTATGAAGCAGATTGAGTCGCATCTCTTGATGCGGCATTACGAAGGTTTCATGAAACGCGGCAAATTAAAGGCCAGGATATCATCGTAGGGCCTATAGGGGAAGAAAAGTGAAATTGGTTTTGTTAGGGCCTCCGGGCGCCGGCAAGGGAACTCAAAGCGCTGTCCTTGCCAAAGAGTATAAGATACCGCATATCTCGACGGGCGATATCTTGAGAGCGGCGGTGAAGAGCGGCTCGCCCATGGGCATGAAGGCCAAGGCCTTCATGGATAAAGGCGAACTTGTCCCGGATGAGGTAGTGACCGGCATCGTTGTAGAGAGGCTGAAGCAGTCCGATACGAAAAAGGGCTATATACTCGACGGGTTCCCGAGGACGCTTAAGCAGGCTAATGATCTCGACGAAGCTTTAAAGTTGATGGGCGAAAGCCTCGACCTGGTGATATATTTTGATACGACGGCTAAGGTGGCAATCGAAAGGCTTTCCGGGAGGCGTGTTTGTAAAAAATGCGGTTTTAATTATCACGTGAAAAATATTCCGCCGAAGAAAGAAGGCGTCTGCGATAAATGCGGAGGCGAACTTTTTCAGCGTCCCGACGATAAAGAAGCTACGGTGCTGAACAGATTGAAGGTCTATGAGGAGCAGACGAAACCGCTCATTGATTATTACGCGAATAGAGGTAATTTGAAAAAGGTGTCGGGGGACCTCGGAGTGGATAAGCTGTTCAAGGTCCTTTCCGCGATGTTCCAGGACGCCGGAGTTGTATGATCGTCCTTAGAAGCGGCGACGAGATAGCGAAGATAAGGACAGCGGGGAAGATAATAGCGTCAACGTTTAAAAAGCTAAAAGGGTTCGTTAAGCCGGGTATTACGACGCAAGAGCTCGACGTTATAGCGCGGGAAGAAATACTTAGGCTGGACGGTTATCCGGCTTTTAAAGGTTATAAAGGATATCCCGGAAACATCTGCACCTCGATCAATGAAGCTGTGGTCCACGGGATACCGTCTAACAGGTCACTGAAAAGCGGCGATATAATCTCATTAGACGTTGGCGTCAAGTTTGGTGATTATTTTGCCGATGCCGCTATAACGGTCGGCGTAGGCAGGATCGATGATGCGGCAACCAGGCTCATCGAGGTGACGGAACGGGCTCTTTACAAAGGTATCGATAATGCGCTGGCGGGAAACAGGTTGTCTGGGGTATCCTGCGCCGTGCAGGAATTCGTCGAGTCGAACGGTTTTAGCGTAGTGAGGGCGTTTGTCGGGCACGGTATAGGAACGAAGATCCACGAAGAGCCTGAGATACCGAATTTCGGCAGGCGTGGAATAGGGCCCAAGCTCGAAACCGGAATGGTGCTGGCTATCGAACCTATGGTAAACACAGGGACGCACGAGGTCGAAATTCTTGAAGACGGATGGACGGCAGTTACAAAGGATCGAAAGCTGTCGGCTCATTTTGAACATACCATAGCTGTCACGGACGGTGAAGCGCAGATATTAACCAGATAGAGCAGTGAATATTTACTGGTACCAAAATATAGTCGAGACCGGAGTTTTATATGTGCCCGAAAGAAGAACCGATCACCGTAGAAGGAAAAATTCTGGAGACGTTGCCGAACGCCATGTTCAGGGTGGAGTTGGCAAACGGACACAGAGTGCTTGGGCACGTTTCAGGCAAGATGCGGATGAATTTTATAAGGATACTGCCGGGGGATACTGTTACGATCGAGTTGTCGCCGTATGACCTTACAAGAGGCAGGATAATCAGAAGGGAAAAATAGGGGCAAGCAATAATATGAAAGTACGTTCAAGTATAAAAAAAATATGCCCGAAATGTAAGGTCGTCCGCAGGAAAGGGACTCTTATGATAATCTGCGCGGAGCCTAAACACAAGCAGAGGCAAGGGTAAAGGGAGGTCCCTCGCGCCTTTAAGAAAGCGACAGGCGCTCGGGACAAATTGCTGGACGAAACTGAAGCAATCTGGAGGACAAAGTGCCGAGAATAGTTGGTGTTGACATTCCTAAGGAAAAAAGGGTCGAGATGGCATTAGGCTATATTTACGGTATAGGAAGAAGCCTCTCGAACAAGATCTTGAAGATCGCGAATATAAGCCCCGACAAGAGGGCCAAGGACCTGACCGAAGAAGAGATCGCGCGGCTATCGACCATAATTCAGAAGGACTATAAGGTCGAGGGCGACCTCAGGAGAGATATATCGGCCAACATAAAGAGACTTATAGATATAGGTACATACAGAGGGCTGAGGCACAGGAGAGGGTTGCCTGTCAGGGGACAGAGAACCAGGACTAACGCCAGGACGCGCAAAGGTCCAAGAAAGACCGTCGGCGTCACAAGGCAAAAAGCAGAAAGGGCGGTTACTAAAGACAGTGGAACAGAAAAAAAGTAAGCCAAAAAAAAGTAAAAAGATGGTGAAGGCTCCGTCCAGCGGCATAGCGCACATACTCGCTACTTTCAACAATACGATAGTGACTATCGCCGATAAGGAAGGAAATACCGTGGCCTGGGCGTCAACCGGGAGCGCGGGTTTCAAGGGATCAAAGAAATCGACGCCGTTTGCCGCGGGCATAGCCGCTGAAAGCGCGTCAAAGAAAGCGTTGGAGCGCGGCGTTAAAGAGGTCGAGGTGTACGTGAAAGGCCCGGGCGCCGGCAGGGAGTCGGCAATAAGGTCTGTCCAGGCGGCAGGTCTTACTATAAGAAGCATCAGAGACGTCACCCCTATACCGCATAACGGCTGCCGGCCTCAGAAACGAAGGAGAGTGTAATGGCAAGAAATACTGGTCCATCATGCAGGCTTTGCAGGAGAGAGGGTGTCAAGCTCTTTCTGAAGGGCTCGAGGTGTGTGAGCGACAAATGCGCCATAACGAGCAGGAACTCTGCCCCAGGCCAGCATGGTCAGATGCGCAAGAAGGAATCGAACTACGGCGTTCAGCTTAGAGAGAAACAAAAGGTCAAGCGGATATACGGGGTCCTGGAAAAACAATTCAGGCACTATTTCAGTATAGCTGAGCAGGCGAAAGGCGTAACAGGTATCACGCTATTGCAGCTTCTGGAACGGAGGCTCGATAATGTCATATTCAGGATGAATTTCGCAAGCTCAAGGTCGGCAGCCAGACAGATCGTACAGCACGGGCATGTTTATGTCAATAATAAAAGGGTCGATATCCCGGCTTTTACCGTAAGGTTAGGCCAGGAGGTCTCGATAAAGGTAAAGGAACCCGTGCAGAAGAGACTGGCTGAGACAGCGGAAGCTCTTAAGGACAGGGCGATCCCGAAATGGCTGGAGGTCGATACGAAGAATTTTAAATCTAAAGTAGTTGCCATACCTACAAAAGAAGACGTCGGTTTTCCAATACAGGAACAGCTGATAGTAGAATTGTATTCTAAATAAGGCTATACGCGGAGGAGAAATCACATGGGTATAAGTATGAAGAATTTCGAGATGCCGAAGAAGCTCGTACTCGATGATGCGAGCTATACCCCCACATACGGCAAGTTCATGGCGGAACCGTTTGAGAGGGGATACGGCGTTACTGTGGGAAATTCGCTGAGGCGCGTCCTTATCTCGTCGATAGAGGGGACGTCCGTCACGTCTATCAAGATAGCGGGTGTCCAGCATGAGTTCTCCGCGATACCGGGCGTGGTGGAGGATGTGCCGCAGATAATACTCAATATTAAGAAGCTCGTGCTGAAATCACATTTCAAGATCCCTAAGCCGATGTTCATAGAAGTAGATAAAAAGGGCGATGTGACCGCTAAAGACATACAGACCGACGAGACGGTGGAGATAGTTAATCCCGATCTGCATATAGCTACATTGACAAAAAACGTGAAGTTTCATGTCGAGATGAATGTCGCCCGCGGGAGAGGATATGTCCCGGCCGAGAGGAATAAGAAGGAAGACCAGCCCATAGGCGTCATTGCGATAGATTCTATATATACGCCTGTGAAGAAAGTTAATTTCTTTGTCGAAAATACGAGGGTCGGTCAGATAACGGATTATGATAAGCTGATACTTGAAATATGGACCAACGGGTCCATTGAGCCCAAAGACGCGCTTCTGTACGCGTCGAACATACTCCAAAGGCATCTTGATATATTTGTCGGATTTGGAAAACTTCCGGAAGAGGAGGAAGTGCCCGAAGAGACCGAAGAGAAGAAGATGATGAGGGAGAAGCTGAAGGTCCCTATCTCCGAGCTCGAATTGTCCGTGCGCAGTTCCAACTGTCTTAGAGAGGCCAGGATCAAGACAATCGGGGATCTTGTGAGGAGATCGGAACTCGAGATGCTTAAATACAGGAATTTCGGCAAGAAGTCGCTTGCCGAGATAAATAAGATATTGGGAGAGATGGGGCTGTCGCTGGGCATGAAGCTCGACGGAGAAAAGAAGAAGAAAGAAGAGTCCGAGTAATATGAGACACAGAAAAAAACATTCAAAGTTAAGCATGATGACGAGCCGCAGGACTATGACGATGCGGAATATGGTCAGGGGCCTGTTCAAGCATCAAAAGATAGTGACCATCCTCGCGCGCGCCAAGGAGGCCCGCAGGCTCGCCGAAAAGCTCATTACGATCGCTAAGAATGATACTGTAGTCGCCAGGCGAAGGGCCTATGCCGAACTCGGCGACAGGGACATGGTTGCGCGCCTGTTCAAGGAGATCGCGCCGCTTTTTAAGAACAGGCAGAGCGGCTATACCAGGATTATTCCTCTGGGGTTCAGGCGGGGTGACGGCGCTACTTTGGCTATCCTGGAATTGACCGAAAAGAAGATTGTGGAGAAGCTGCCAAAGAAGAAAACAGATAAGGCCAAGCTCCCCGACGAAAAAAGCGGCGCGCAATCCGTAAAGCCGGGTAAGCCGGAAGAGTCAAAGAAGCCGAAGGAAGAGCAGAAAAAAGAGGCGCACAAAGAAGAGCCGAAGATAAAGTCGGTGCCCAAGTCCAAGCCTAGCCTTGAAGAAGAGAAGAGGCATGAGAAGGCAAAGAGCGAAGATAGAAAGGCTGCCGGCCAGCGCGGTTTCATGAAGAATCTCCGCGGTTTATTCCGTAAGCGGGGAGACAGGTAGCGATACTGATAGATCATAGCCAGCCCCCTGATCTGGTTAAGCCAGACCAGGGGGCTTTTTATGCGTTTGCGGCTACAAGAGTTTACAAAATTTACGCTTGCGATTTGCTCTATTTATTATATAATATATAATATAATATTGCTAAATAGGAAGAATTATGAGGCTTGCCAAAAGAGTGTCGGATATCGCAGGATCGGTCACGCTTGAAATAGCCGCTAAGGCCAAAAAGATGGTTTTCGAGGGTGCCGATGTAGTAAGCTTGTCGGCGGGCGAACCGGATTTCGACACGCCTTTGCACATTAAAGAAGCGGCAAAGCAGGCTATCGATAAAGGTTTTACCAAATATACCCCATCAAGCGGTACGCTTGAGTTAAGGGAGGCCATATCGCGCAAGTTCAAAGCCGATAATTCGCTCGATTACAGTCCTTCGCAGATAGTCGTTTCGAACGGCGCGAAACATTCTCTCAATAACGTTATCCAGGTTTTATGCGAGGAAGGCGACGAAGTCATAATACCGTCGCCTTACTGGTTGAGTTATCCCCCGATGGTCAAGATGGCCGCAGCCCGTCCTGTATACTTAGAAACGGACAGGGCCGCCTGTTTTAAGGTGACCGAGAGGTCGCTTACGTCCAGGCTTACGAAGAATACCAGGTGCCTTATATTGAACAGCCCCTCCAATCCGACCGGCTCGGTTTACAACGCGGAAGAGCTGAAGATGATAGCCCGGCTTGCTGTCAAACACAATTTTTTTGTACTAAGCGACGAGATATACGAGAAACTTATCTACGATAATAAAAAATGCGTATCTATAGCGTCTTTGGATAAAGATATCTATGGACTCGCTATAACGGTTAACGGATTATCGAAGAGCTATTCCATGACAGGATGGCGGATAGGATATGCGGCAGGACCTTTAGATGTAATGAAGGCTGTGGCCAATCTCCAGAGCCACGCGGCTTCGAACCCTGTTTCCATAAGCCAGAAAGCGGCGCTTGAGGCATTGACCGGCAGCCAGGAATGCGTGGAAGAGATGAGGGTCGAATTTCAGAAGCGGCGCGATTATATGGTAGCCCGCATAAATAGCATGAAAGGGATATCCTGCGATAAACCTGAAGGCGCTTTCTATCTCTTTTGCGACATATCCAAGCTTAAGATAGGATCGATAGACGCTTCAAAACGTCTCCTTGACGAGGCTAAAGTAGCTGTGGTGCCGGGCGGACCGTTCGGGGCAGATCATTTCGTACGGTTAAGCTTCGCGACCGGCATGGAGAAGATAAAAAAAGGATTGGACAGGATAGAGGGATGGGTGGATAAAAATGGGTAAAACTATTGCGGAAAAGATATTATCTCATCACTCAGGCAAGGACCTGAAAGCCGGCGATATCGCGATATGCGACGTAGATTTCTGCTTCGGACAGGACGGCACAAGTTCCATAATAATCGACAGTTTTACAAGGCTGGGCGTGAAGAAGGTCTTCGATAAGGCAAAATTTTGCATTGTAATAGACCACAGCGCGCCGAGCCCTAACCTGGGAGTTTCGGAGATACACCGGAAGATCAGGAAATTCTCCAAGACATTTGACGTCGGCTTATACGATGTAGGGTGCGGCGTATGCCACCAGCTCGTTCCGCAAAAGGGCCATGTAACGTGCGGCGGCCTCGTCCTTGGCGCCGACTCGCATACATGCACATACGGCGCCATAAATGTATTTTCTACCGGTGTGGGATCTACCGACGTCGCGATAACGCTTGCAAGCGGGAAGAACTGGTTCAGGGTGCCGGAGACGATAAAGGTTATAGTCTCGGGGAAGCTGCCGAAAGGCGTCTATTCAAAAGATATAATACTGCATATAATAAAAGATATCGGCGCGAACGGCGCAACATATAAATCGGTGGAGTTCTCCGGCAGCGCCATATCGGACCTTAGCGTCGACGCCCGGTTCACCATATCGAACATGGCAGTGGAGATGGGCGCCAAGGCCGGATTGATGGAAGCCGACGAAAAGGTGCTGAAGTGGCTGTCGGAGCGCTCTGATAAGGAGCCTAAGCCTGTAAAACCGGATCCGGACGCCAGGTATTGCGCGATAAAGAAGTACGATGTTTCCAAAATTGCTCCAAAAGTCGCTAAGCCGCACGCCGTTGATAACGTCTCAGACGCGGCTGAGCTTGCCGGAGTGAAGATAGACCAGGCATATGTCGGGACTTGCACTAACGGAAGATTGGAAGATCTCGAGATCGCCGCGAAGATATTGAAGGGCAGGTCCATTCACCCCGACGTTAAATTTATAATTGCTCCCGCTTCAAGAGAGATATATTTGCAGGCCATAAAGAAAGGGCTTGTGGAGATATTCGTAAAGTCCGGTTGCACGGTCGTCGGGCCGGGCTGCGGACCGTGCGTCGGCACCCATAACGGCGTCCTGGCTGACGGAGAGGTCGCGATATCGACTGCTAACAGGAATTTCAAGGGCAGGATGGGTAATCCCAATTCATTCATATATCTGGCGAGCCCGGCTACTGTGGCCGCTTCTGCATTGACTGGGACCATCTCGGACCCGCGAGAACAGAAAAAGAGGCTTTGAGATGAAGCATTTCGCCAGAAGATTAAAGGTCCAGGACAATATCAACACAGATTATGTCATCTCAGGCCGGTATAAATTTAAAATACAGGATCCAAAGGAGCTCGCCAAGCACATATTCGAGGATATAGACCCGAACTTTGCCGCACGCGTATTAAAAGGCGACCTCCTTGTCGCAGGCGAAAATTTCGGCTGCGGCTCTTCCCGCGAACAGGCGCCGCAGTCGCTCAAGCAGGCGGGTTTTTACGCGATTGCCGCAAAGAGCTTTGCCAGGATATTTTACAGGAACGCCTTTAACATCGGCCTGCTCCTCATCGAATGCAATACGGACTTTATAGATGACGGTGATGAGCTAGAGCTGGATATTGAGAACGGCAAACTCAGAGACAGGGTAAAGGGGCTTGTCCTCGACATAAAGCCGGTGCCGCCGGTCATGAAAAAGTTGCTGGATGACGGCGGAGTCATCGAACATTTCAAGAAACACGGAGGATTTAAGTTTGAGTAAATATAAGATAACATTGATACCCGGCGACGGCACGGGGCCTGAACTTGCTCTTGCGGCCAGGCGGTGTGTGGATGCTCTCGGCCTTAATATAGAGTGGGAGGTCATGGAGGCCGGAGAATGTGCGTTGGAAAAATATAAGACGCCTCTTCCGGATAACGTGCTCGAATCGATCAAACGCAATAAGATCGCTTTGAAAGGGCCTATTACTACACCCATAGGTACGGGATTCAGAAGCGTTAACGTAGAGCTGAGGAAGAGGCTCGATCTCTATGCCTGCCTCAGGCCCTGCAAGAGCTATACCGGTGTACGGAGCCGTTATGAAAACATGGACCTCGTGGTGGTCAGGGAGAATACTGAGGATCTTTACGCAGGCATAGAGTTCGAAAAAGGGGCTGCGGAAACAAGAGAGCTTATATCTTTGCTGGAAAAAATGAGCAAGAAGAAGATACGGCCCGATTCAGCGATAAGCATTAAACCCATATCGGTTGAAGGTTCGCGCAGGATAGTCAAATACGCTTTCGAATACGCCGTAAAGAACAACCGCAAGAAAGTGACGGCTGTCCATAAGGCCAATATCATGAAGTATACTGACGGACTTTTTCTCGAAGTTGCCCGCGATGTGGCTAAATCATATTCCGGTAAGATAATATTCGAAGATAGGATAGTCGACAATATGTGTATGCAGCTTGTGCAGAAACCTGAGGATTACGATGTCCTGGTCCTGCCGAACCTTTACGGCGATATACTGTCTGACCTGTGCGCAGGCCTGGTAGGCGGACTTGGCGTAGCGCCGGGAGCGAACATAGGCGACGGACTCGCCGTATTCGAGCCTACGCACGGCAGCGCGCCGAAGTATAAAGGCATGGATAAGGTAAATCCGGCGGCAATCATACTTTCCTGCGTAATGATGTTAAAATATATGGGCGAAGACGCGCAGGCGGATAGGTTGGAAAAGGCCATTTCCGCGGTCATAAAAGAAGGCAAAGACGTGACTTATGACCTTAAAAAAGACAGGAAAGACCCTTCGGCTGTAGGGACCAGCCGCATGGCCGACGCTATAATCGGCAAACTGAAACGATAACTCAGATAAATACGGGGAGAACGTGAAGATATCCGTAATAGGCGCAGGTGCCGTAGGGGCAACTCTGGCACAGAGGATATTGGAAGGCGGGATTGCAGATGTCGTGCTTCTCGATATCCTGAAAAATTTAGCTTGCGGAAAATCACTCGACCTGCTGGATGCGGCGCCGCTCGTAGGCCACGAGAAGAGCATGACAGGAACCGATGACTATAAAGAGATAAGATCCTCGGATATCGTCGTTATAACTGCCGGTCTTGCCCGGAAGCCCGGCATGACAAGGGAAGATCTGATCGCCAAAAATGCGGATATTATAAAAGACGTCGCGTTCAATGTGCGCCAATACGCGCCTTCATCGATCGTCATAGTAGTTACAAACCCGCTTGACGCAATGACCTATCTTACGCTGAAAATCACCGGTTTTCCAAAGAATAGGGTTTTTGGAATGGCGGGCGAACTGGATGCCTCGCGATTTATATACCTTATAGCGGAGGAATTAAAGGTCCCGAGGTCGACTGTCAAGACGTATGTCCTGGGCAGCCACGGCGACACCATGGTGCCTGTGCTGTCTCACACGCGTGTCTCCGGCAAACCTCTTTTCGATATGCTTACTCCGGAAAAGATAGAAGGTATCGTAAAGAGGACCTGCGATCGTGGGGCGGAGATAGTCGCTTTATTGGGATCGGGGAGCGCGTATTATTCGCCGAGCGCCGCTGTATTTAAGATGATAAAGGCTATTGCGCTTGATACTAAAGAGGTACTTACGGCCTCTGTGCTGCTGAGCGGCGAATACGGGTTGAAGGATATCTGTATAGGTGTTCCATGCGAAATAGGCAGGTCCGGCATTGAAGGGATAGTGAAGCTGGACCTGTCGAAGGAAGAGGAGACGGCATTTCACAGATCCGTCAAAGCGATAAAGAGTTCCGTAGAACTTTTGCCTGCAGTCGAATGATATGAAAAATTACGATCTCGCCATAATAGGATCCGGCCCGGGCGGTTATGTCGCGGCCCTTTACGCGTCACGCCGCAAACTCAAGGTATGTGTAATTGAAAAAGGACTTGTGGGAGGCACCTGTCTCAATAGGGGCTGCATACCGACCAAGTCGCTCTTAAATTCCGCTTCGATGATCACCGTGATAAAGGAAGCCTCGGCTTTTGGCGTCGATACCGGCAGCGTTTCGATTAAATTTGATAAGATGATGTCGAGGAAAGACGAAACGGTCTTGAAGCTTAGGACCGGTATAGAGACCCTGTTCAGGGCGAATTCCATAGATCTTATACGGGGCCAGGCAAGGATCTCCGGCCCTGATACGGTTACTGTCCCGGGCGCAGAAGATATATACGCGAAGAATATGTTGATAGCGGCCGGCTCAAAGACAACCTCTTTGAATACAATAAAGACAGACGAGGCGGACATCCTGTCCAGTGACGGGATCCTTTCTTTAAGATCCGCGCCAAAGAGCCTGGTCATTATAGGCGGTGGTGTTATAGGCTGCGAGTTCGCCGGCCTCTTTAATACGCTGGGAACGAAAGTTACTGTCGTTGAATTCATGGACAGGCTTGTTCCAAACCTTTCTTGCGAGATATCAAAAAAACTGGAACTATTGTTCAAGAAGAGAGGCATAGAGGTATTTGCGTCATCCGGCGCGGAAAGCGCCGAAAAGAAGCAGGGTGTCGCTGTTAAGATATCCGGAGGAAAGGTGATCGAAACCGAGAAGGTGTTCGTAGCTGTCGGCAGGACCCCCGATATTGAAAGCCTGGGTCTTGCGGACTGCGGTATAAAAACGGAAAAGAACAGGATAGCCGTAGACGAACACCTCATGACCAGCGTAAAGGGTATATATGCCATCGGGGATTGCGTCGGCGGGCCGCTATTGGCGCATAAAGCTTCGTACGATGGTATTCTCGCATGCGATAACATCCTTGGCGATAGTCGTAAAGTAGATTACTCCAATGTCCCCAATTGCATATGGACCGATCCGGAGATCGCCTGCGTAGGTTTGACTGAGGAGGAGGCTAAATCGAGAGTATCCGGGGTAAAGATAGCTAAATTTCCGTATCTTGCTTCGGGAAAAGCATTTCTCATGGGAAAACCTGAAGGGTTCATCAAGATCATCGGCGATACGGCGGGTAATGTACTCGGGGTAGAGATATTCGGCGCGGGGGCTTGCGAACTGATAGCCGAAGCCGTATTGGCTAAGACGATGGGCATAAACATAAAAGACTGGGCAAGGGCCGTGCACGGCCATCCTACGTTGTCAGAGATAATCCAGGAAGCCGCGCATATATTCTGCGGGACTCCGATACATAGTATATGATACTCGACCTTGGGCTTATAGATTACGAAGCTGCCTGCAGGATACAGAAAGAATTTGTAGCTAGAAGAAAGTCCGGTTGTATAGAAGATAGCATCGTCCTGGCAGAACATAAAGCTGTCTTTACTATCGGCAGGACAGGGTTGTCAGAAAACCTCCTTGAGCGGGAAGACGTCCTGCGCGAGTCCGGTATTAAGGTCATCAGGGTCGATAGGGGCGGAGACATCACATTCCATGGTCCCGGCCAGCTTGTTATATATCCTATAGTAGACCTTAAGTCGAGGGGCCGGGATATGCATAAATATATGAGGGATCTTGAAGAAGCCGCGATAAGAGCTCTGCGAGATTACGCGGTATTTGGCGAAAGGATCCATAGTAAAACCGGGGTATGGATAGGGGAGAAGAAGATCGCTTCTGTCGGCGTTGGCGCCAGTAATTGGATAACGTTCCACGGCATAAGCCTTAATATAGACTGCGACCTTAGTTTTTATAATATGATCAACCCATGCGGCATGAAAGGCGTAAAGATGACATCGCTTGGAGCTATATTGAACCGGGGCGTGGCCATGGATGGCGCGAAAGAGCGCGTAATACCGTATTTTATCGATATTTTCGGGATAGAAGGACAAAGATATGTACATAGAGAAGAGACGGCCCTCGTGGCTTAAGAAGAGGCTTGTGCTGAGCGACAACGTCAAACAGATGAAGTCCATCCTGTCCGGCGTCGATACGGTATGCGAGTCGAGCCTCTGCCCGAATTTAAACGAGTGTTATTCAAGGATGTTCGCGACATTTTTAATTCTTGGGGCCAACTGCACCCGGGCCTGCAGTTTTTGTTCGGTTGATAATAACGTCCCAAAGGCCGTGGACCCTAAAGAGCCCAAAAAAATCGTCTCGATAGTGAAGAAGATCGGACTTAAATATGTTGTTATAACCTCGGTCACTCGCGATGACCTGCCGGATGGAGGCGCTTCGCAGTTTGCTAGGGTGGTCCGTTCCCTGAAGAGATACCGGCAGGACATAAAAGTAGAGGTGCTGGTCCCTGATTTCAACGGGAATAAAAAATCGTTGGAGAAGGTCTTTGATGCCGGGCCCGATATTTTCGGGCATAATACGGAGACCGTAAAACGGCTGTATCCTCTCGTAAGGCGAGGGGCGGATTATACCAGGTCCCTGGATGTCTTAAGGGCCGCAAGAGATTTTCCCGGCAGGCACCTTGTGAAGAGCGCTTTGATGCTGGGGCTGGGCGAAACGGATGACGAGACAATAGCTGCAATGACGGATATCAGGAAAGCCGGGTGCGACATATTGACTATCGGGCAGTACCTGAGGCCGCGGATGGCCAATATGCCTGTAAGCCGTTATTTAAAGCTGCCCGAGTTTGAGAAGTTTAAACAGATAGGCCGTGGGCTCGGGTTCAAATATGTAAGTTCCGGCCCTTTTGTCCGGAGCTCATATTTTGCGGAAGAGGCGTATTTCAAATGCATTAACGCTCCCGGCGTCGCGGACGAACGAGTCTGCGGCATAATGATGCTGGCCAGGCTGTAAATACAGGAGGAAGAGATGACGGACGTAAAGCTGCCTCCCATAGCGGAAGGCGTGGATAAAGCCAGTGTGTCGTACCTGCATCACAATGCGGGTGATAATGTTAAATCCGGGGAAGACCTTATAGAGTTTGTTACAGATAAGGCGACTTTCAACGTGCCCGCTCCCGTATCCGGTTTGCTTAAAGAAGTGCTTGTCAGTGAAGGCGACGAGGTAAAGGTCGGCCAGGTCCTCGCGAGGATAGAGTAGCATGAGTCCCAAGAAAGTACTTCTGCTGTATATATCCGAGCATTCCGGTCATCACTGCGCAAGCCTTGCGATAGAGAAGGCCCTTCGCGCGTTAGAACCTTCCATAGAAACGATGAACATCAATTCTTTCAATTACACCAACCCGATCCTTGAGAAGGTCATAAACAGGGCTTATATGGGTGTTGTAAAACGGACCCCGGAGATATGGGATTATCTTTACGATAATCCGAAAGTATTGAAGAATACGCAAAGACTGAGGCAGATGATACACAGGTTCAATAAGGGCAAATTGAAGACCTTGCTCGATGATTTTATGCCTGATGCCATTGTATGCACTCAGGCATTTCCCTGCGGCATGATAGCCGACTACAAGAAGACCTACGGCCTCGATATCCCGTTGATAGGCGTGCTCACTGATTACGCGCCCCACTCGTACTGGATATATAATAACGTGGATCTTTATGTCGTTCCGTCGGATGCTACAGGCGCCAAGCTGATAGCGAACGGCATTGAGCCTTCAAGAATAGGCTCTTTCGGCATACCCATAGACACGCGTTTCCAGTCGTTTACAGACAGGAATATGCTGCTGGCGCGGTACGGCCTTGACGAGGATGTGCCCTGCGTATTGATCATGGGCGGAACTCAAGGGCTGGGACCTATAAAAGAGATGTCCAGGTCGCTTGACAGGGCATATCTTAACCTTCAGGCTGTCATTGTAACGGGAACGAATAAAAGATTGTATAAGTGGCTTAAAGGCAGGCGTTTCCGAAAGAAGATCGTCGCGCTTCCGTACGCTGATAACGTGAACGAGTTGATGGAGATGGCGACGGTCGTCATTACAAAGGCCGGCGGGATAACTACTGCCGAAGCTCTGGCAAAAGGCGTTCCGATGCTCGTGGTCAACTCCCTCCCCGGGCAAGAGGCGATGAATACCGTATTTTTACTTAGCGAAGGCGTCGCGGTCAGGGCTGAAAGCCCGGCGGATGTGGAAGCGATCCTCGAGGAACTGTTGTATAACAAGAATAAGCTTAAGGCTATGAGCGATAAGGCCCGGTCTCTTGCCAGGCCGGACAGTTCTGTCAACATAGCCAAAACCGTCCTCAAACTGATCCATAAAAGATAATGCTATACATTTTATACAGAATCGCCTATTTTCTCGCGCTGATGCTTCCGCTTAAGGCGGCATACTGGCTCGCCTGCAGGATCGCAGGTCTGTGGTGCCGTATTTCGCGGAAGGACAGGATGGTAATAATGAATAATATGAAGACCGTCCTGGGAGACAGGATATCGAACGACCGGGCAAAAATTCTGACGAAGGAAGTATTCAGGAATTTCGCGAAATACCTGGTAGACTTTTTCCGATTTTCCCTGATCGACCGGGAATTCATAAAAAAATTTGTTAAAGTGGACGGCCTGTCTAATCTGGATGAGGCCCTTCGGCGCGGTAAGGGTGTCATAGCCCTGTCGGCCCATATAGGTAACTGGGAGCTGGGCGGAGCGGTCCTGCCGTCTATCGGCTATCCGACCAGCGCGGTGGTATTGTCGCATCAGGATAAGAATATCAACGAGTTCTTTAAGCGGCAGAGGCTCAAATGCAGGATGAAGCCTATAGAAATAGGTATTTCGCTGAAGAGCTGTTACGTTGCGTTAAAGAACAATGAAGTGCTGGCCCTTCTCGGCGATAGGGATTTTACGAAGAACGGTATTGCCGCCGATTTTTTCGGCAAGAAAGCGTCCATACCGAAAGGGCCGGCGGTATTCAGCTACAGGATAGGCTCTGCCATAGTCCCCACTTTCATGTTGAGAGAGGATGACGACACATTCAGGTTTGTATTTGATAAGCCGATATATCCGAATACGGACGGCGATGAGAGAGCTGAAACCATCTCCCTGACGAAAAAGATCGTCTCTGTAATGGAGGATTACGTCAGGCGATATCCGACCCAATGGTATGTATTTAAAGACATATGGAGTAACGATGAGTTCGACGTGCGTCCTGATACCGTCTTATAATGAGGCCAGGTCAATAGGCGGCATTGTGAGGGAGCTTAAAGAGAAGGGGTTAGACGTTTTTGTGGTGGACGACGGTTCAACCGACAATACGGCCTCGATAGCCGAATCCCAGGGCGCGATCGTAGTCAAACATAAGGTCAACAAGGGCAAAGGGGCCTCATTACAGGAAGGCTTTAAACATATCTTGAAAAAAAACTTTGACGCAGTCATGATAATGGACGGCGACGGCCAGCACAAGGTATCCGACATAGACGGTTTTTTAAGCAAGATGGAAGAAACGGGCGCCGACGTCATTATCGGCAACAGGATGATGGACATATCTTCTATGCCGTTAATAAGGATACACACAAACCGTTTTATGTCTAATCTTATCTCCATAATATGCGGCCAGAAGATCCCCGACAGTCAGTGTGGTTTCAGGCTTATAAAGAGAGAGGTTTTAGATAAGATAAGGCTGACATCTTCCAACTACGAAATAGAATCCGAGCTCATCATCGAAGCCGCCAAGAAAGGTTTCAAAGTGGAGTCGGTCCCGATAATGACCGTATATGAAGATGAGAAGAGCAAGATAAATCCTGTCATCGATACCTTGAGATTTCTGTTTTTTTTGATAAAGCTGAGTTTGAGGAAATGAGGGGATAAGATGGAGCCGGACTTTGAAAAGACGCGCAATGCTATGGTTGACGAGCAACTCATCGTCCGCGGCATATCCGACAAACGTGTTCTGGACGCCTTCCGTAAGGTGCCCAGGCATGAATTTATACCAACCAGGGACCGCGAATACGCGTATAGCGATTATCCTCTTCCAATAGGATACGGCCAGACCATCTCGCAGCCATATATGGCAGCTTTGATGACAGAATGTTTGGGCCTTAAAGGCGATGAGAAGATCCTGGAGATAGGCACAGGCAGCGGATACCAGGCGGCGATATTGGCTGATCTGGCTGGCAAGGTATTCTCGGTCGAGAGGATCGAGGCATTGGCTTCTGCGGCAAAGAAAGTCCTTGGATACCTGGGGTATAGGAATATTGCGATTACGGTGGGCGACGGCACGCTGGGCCTGGAAGAGAAGGCTCCTTACGACGGTATAATAGTAACAGCGGGAGCGCCTGCAATACCCGATGCCATTATCGGGCAGCTTAAGGAAAAGGGCCGGCTTGTTATACCGGTAGGCGGAAATTTTAATCAGGTCCTCACTATAGTCGAAAAAAACGGCGATTCGGTTAATATTCAAGAAATATGCGGCTGCGTATTTGTCCCGTTAATAGAAGACAAGGGGTGGCCAGGCGCAAAGGCCGGATAAGAGCTGTTAATTTAATTCAGGTAAGTGATATGCGAAAAAGATTAAAAGATGGGCTGGTGCAGGTATACACAGGGAACGGCAAAGGGAAGACTACCGCAGCATTAGGCCTGGCTTTAAGGGCCTCCGGCGCAGGTCTCAAGATATGTTTCTTCCAATTCATCAAGCGCGGCGACTACAGCGAGAAAAAGGCGCTGGCAAATATCAAAAATATTACGGTCATACAATGCGGCCGAGGTTGTTTTGTTAAGGGGAAGCCGCGCGCTAAAGATATAAGATTGGCTCAGGTCGGCCTCGATAGATGCGCCGCGATCATAAGGTCCGGGGAATATGATATTGTTATATTGGATGAGATAAACATAGCCGCAAAGATCGGATTGGTCAGAGTAAAAGATGTCATTGATGTTATAAGCGATAGGCCAAATTTTGTCGAAGTAGTTCTTACCGGCCGTTATTGCCCCGCAGCCATTAAATCACGCGCCGATCTAGTGACTAATATGAGAGATGTACGCCACCCGTTCCGGAAGCACATTCACGCTCGTCGAGGCATCGAATTTTAGAGGGAATAAAAGCCAATTTTACGTCATATGTTAGTTTACAAAAAAGTTAAATTAAACCTATTGACAATTCCTGTATATGGAGTATATTTGTATTAGAAGTCGAAAGGCAAAGGTGCTCTGGTTTAAAAAGCAATTAGGCTTTTTCTTTGAAAGCCAAAGAAGGGGTGAAGGTGAGAATAAACAGCTGTAATATACAAACTGGGAATTCTACAAAGAGCCTGGAGCGATAAGACGGGTTCTTTTTTTATAGTTAATAAGTTTATAAAGTTCTTAACAAACAAAAAAAAGGGGGTAGAATATGAAAAGTCAACTGAAAGTAAAAAAAGAAAGGAAGGGGGTGATTGATATGAAAAAGATAGCGTTTATATTACTGGCGTTAGTGTTTGCCGCTGGCGTAACAGGAACAGCGTCGGCATTAACTATCGACCAGACAAAGTCTGTCACAGCGACAGGCAGCGTTGCCGGCGTTACATCATTGGCTGTAGATGTGACATCTATAGCTTATGGTGAGGGTGCGACCGACAGGTATCCGACAGCTCCTAAGATAAAGCTGACTTACTCCAGTAACTACAATCCGTGGAAGATAATGGTATCTACGAACAATACAACGATACCTATGCAGGCAGACGACGGGTTGTACGCGAAAGGCGGGTTAGTAACCGGCACAGGCACATCGGCCCATACTGCCGCATGTAAATGGGTCACGAAGATCGGGACCAGCTCGACTACTCCGGCTCTTCCTACAGCGACGGCCTACAACTATGTCAAAGATATACGGGATGAAGATGACCCGGCAACAGGCGGAGGTCAGGATGAGTCGTGGGCTGCCGCTTTGGCAGGTGGTTATCCTGTAATAGCTTTTGGCGATGCGTCAGGCAATGGCTATTGCATCGATCCTACCAATAGCGCTCCGGGAGATTTCCAGTACACGGGAGACGCCATTACGGAAGCAAGCGGTGTGGCTGTGTACATAGCTGCCGGATTCGCGACGAATTTCGTCGATCCAGCGATTAAAGCATCAGCCGGAAGTTACGCGACAACATTTGTCTTTGATTTGATTCACGAATAAAAAAAGACAAATGCATAAACATGGAATACGCCCCATTAGAATAACATTCTAATGGGGCTAGACCATGGGAGATAAGGAGAATGGATAACGGCGGCATGGTTCTCAAAAAAACATTTGCAGTATTAGCACTCGGGGCGTTTATGCTTTTATACAGCTCCTGCGTGCATGCCGCCATCTCCGTCGCCCCTTCTAATATAGAGATCGTATTAACTGAAGGGGCCGCGGAGAAAGGTTTTTTTACCGTGACTAACGAAGCGAGCGAGAGCGTTACGGTCAAGGTCGAGCCGGAGGACTGGTTTAAGATGAGATTGGGTAGGGCCGGTATACCGCTCGATAAGTGGCTGACGATATCACCGGTAAAATTCGATATTGAGCCAATGGGGGTTAAAAAGGTAGAATATGTGATAGCGCCGCCGGACGGCGCAAACGGCGAAGTGGCGGCTATGGTTTACTTCGGCGTCACGTCCGATTCCGGCGGGATGAGCATTACAAGCAGGAACGGCTCTTCTATATACGTAGCTGTTGCCGGCACATTCAACCTCGACTGCGTCATTAAGAACGTGTCGGTGCAGAAGAAAAAGACGAATGCCGACGCGCCGGGTAACGCAATATTATTTATTATAGAGGTGGAAAACAAGGGCGACGTCCATGTAAGGCCTACAGGGAATATAAATATTACGTCCGATAACGGCGGCAAATACGAAGTACCGGTCGTCCGTGGATTCCCGGCATATCCGGGATGTGCAGAGAAATATATGGTAACATGGGACAATGCTGACTATGCCCCAGGCAGATATGAGGCATTGATCACCCTTGATTACGGTAAGATATACAACATTAAAAAAGAGATAACGAAGAAGGTAGCCTTTAATATAGGTAAGGACGGCGGCGTCACTTATTAGCCGCGGCGCATATCCGACCTGTCTTTTTATTTAAACAGGATACGGACGAAGTGTGCCTGGCATAGTTTTTATATTTAGAAAGTCTTATTTAATCACAATGGGGGAGATGAGATAAGGTGCGCATGATATTGAAGAAGTTACTATGCATCACGCTCACTCTGGCGATCCTGTTCCCGTTGGAGATGGTCGAGCTCTCCGCCGTTGACTGGACTTCGCCCAGAGTAAATTCATATACCCCTAACCAGGCTACAGTTAATATTGACCTCGCCTTTGACACACTTCCGGATTTTTCAGTAACCGCGTCAGACCTTCAAGCCGCGAATAATGAGCTAATTCTAGATTATGGGACATCGGGCATTTTTACATGGGATGACGATCTTACATATCCCTGGACACAGCTCCACACCTTAAACCCAGAAGATATGGTAACAGGCGACTTTGACGGTGACGGCCAGGACGAAGTCATACTGGACTACGGGGAATATGGCATCCACATATGGGACTCAAACGGAACCCCTGCCTGGATACAGCTCCACACCTTAAGCCCAGAAGATATGGTAACAGGCGACTTTGACGGTGACGGCCAGGACGAAGTCATACTGGACTACGGGGAATATGGCATCCACATATGGGACTCAAACGGAACCCCTGCCTGGACACAGCTCCACACCTTAAGCCCAGAAGATATGTTAACGGGTGACTTTGACGGTGACGGCCAGGACGAAGTCA